>CAZOIN010000131.1:0-3917 GCA_964579985.1 uncultured Candidatus Saccharibacteria bacterium | reverse complement strand
TTCTCAAAGAGGTTTCAGATTTAAGCATATTCTATATTTGTAAAAAATGCTACAATGTTGATACTTACATTCTTATTCTTAGTCATTCGTATATTAGTATAATTCGTCTCTCCATATGACCTTCATCGAACAAAAATTCAACATCCCCGCTTTAAAAGGGATTTCGGCAAAAACAATTGAGGAGCATTTGAAACTTTACGCGGGCTATGTGAAGCACGCCAACCTAGTCTTGGAGAAAATAAAAGAATTGAAACAGGATGCCGAGAAAAATGCTTACGCGTTGGGGGAGGTGAACCGCAGATTCGGATTTGAATTTAATGGCATGCGAAACCATGAAGTGTATTTTAGAAGTTTGGAAGGAGGTTCAACTCCCCTCGCCTCCACCAGTTCGTTAAAAAAAGCGATTGAAAAAAGCTGGGGTTCGTTTGACACATGGCTTGCGGAATTTAAATCAATCGCCCTCACTCGCGGTATCGGGTGGGCGATGCTCTATTATGACCCTGTCTCAAAACAGCTTCTGAACGCATGGGTTGATGAACAACATTTAGGACAACTCCAAAACTGCGCTCTTATTCTCGGTCTCGATATGTGGGAGCACTCATTCGTCTTTGACTACCAACCCAGCGGTAAAAAAAACTACGTTGAAGATTTCTTTGCGAATTTAAATTGGGGTGTGATAGAGAAAAATTTCAAAGACAGAGCGCACTAAAAAAAGAACCAGCTCTGATCGCGTGAGGCGATAAGAGCTAGTGGTGAAAGTGGTGCATTTGCACAAAGAGCGATTATTGTCCATAAACCTGGAGTTCAGTAATGGCGAGCGCGGGGGCTTCGACCGCAATTGGCGGCCACATGAAGGTTTCAATCCTTCCCCTGGTACGACCAGCAAAGCTGACGAAGGTGAGTTTGCCCTGATGTATCACAGGAAGAATTGGCCGCAGAATGGTTACGAAGTAGAATGTCTTGTTGGGCGTGACGATTTGGAGATGAGGTCGTTCTCCGGAAGGATTGACCACATACGTAAGCAGGGCGGAAGCTATTTCCGCCTCGGTTGTAAAGGTATTAGGAGTATTCACTAAAGTCCTATGATAGCAGACTTTCTTTGAAAACCAATGTGGATTGCTTGTTATGCCACAAAAAGAGCAGACTCGCATAGCCAAGGTACCAAAAGATGACCAGCCACAAGGGAAAATACGGAAGCGTTATTGCGACAAACGGCAACTTCGCAAACCATTCCACTACGGCAAGCTCGTAGGCGAGCAGTGCGTACGTTACATAAGCAAACGGAAGTGCAAGTAGAGGGGAGGCAAACGAAATAATGCCAGCGAGAAAACCGAACAGCATCGTGAGTGGAATGGCAGAAAGCACGAGGAGATTGACCGGCAGAGACACGAGACTTAGAAGCCCGGTTTTGTACAGAAGGAACGGAAGCACGAAGACTTGTGTGGAGATTGTGGCAACGACAATCTCACGAAGATGCCATTTTTCGGTCACCCACCGAACCTTAGGCTCTAGGAGCGGGGAAACGTAGATGAGGCCGACGGTCGCGAGAAAAGAAAGTTGAAATGACGTATCGAACACCAAGATTTTTGGATTGTGTAGGAGCATGATCACGCCCGCCACGAGAAGCGCTCGAGTCACGTCATAGATTCTTCCTGTCCCTCGCGCGAGGAGTACGAGGAGCGCCATGACCGTCGCCCTAATCACTGTTGCCGAACCGCCGACCATGATGGCAAAAAGCGTCATCGCGACCGCGGCAAAGATGAGTCTCGCGTTCTTTCTAAGCCGAGAGAGCAGCCATTCGATAAAAAGCGCGATGATGGTGATGTTGTAGCCGGAGAGCACCACGATATGAATGACGCCCACGGCGCGAAAGTCATCGAGCAGTTCCTTGCCGAGCGACTGCTTGGCTCCCACGATGAGTCCGCCGAGGAGTGAGGCATGGGGCTGTGGAATGAGTGCGTTCACATTTTCAATAAATACTCGTTTAAACGAGAACAATTTTTCGACGATGACGTTTCCCTCCCCGCGTCCCCGTAACGTGATTTTGGGTCTGAACATTTCATACCTTATACCGTCTTTAGCCAGGTGCGCGACATAATCAACTTCACGCAGCGTTTTTTCGTCGGTAAAATTTTTCGGGCGCTCGAGCCTTCCTTCCGCCACCACTTTGTCCCCGTATACATACTGCGGCTCATGAGCGACGGTGAGAAGCACCCGAGCCTTGATACCTTCAGAGCGAACTTCGAGTATGAGCCGCGTGTTTAATTCGCGTACATCAGGCTCGTCAGCGATTATACCTTCGAGCACGATCGTTTTCTGAACATAGGGTTCCAATCCGCTTTGTGCGAGATTCCGATCTGCAATGTCGTACCGCCACATACCTAGGCCCGCTGCGAGCAAAAATACAGCGACAAGTACTATTGGAGTATTTTTCCGCCCCTCCTCGGTTGAGGAGGGGTGCCGAAGGCGGGGTGGTGTGTTCAACCAAGCTGACACAAATAACACCCCACCCAATGAAATTATGAAAAAAGAGAATGCGGCTCCTATCTCAAGAAACGAATGGAGAAAAACACCGGCCACGAAACCAGCGATAGTAAAATAGAATATCCTATCCGTTAGTGTTGTGGTCATACGACCATAGTCTACGACTACTCTGTTGCTCTGCGGTTATGCTCATACGACCATAGTCTACGACTACTCTGTTGCTCTACGGTTACCTGTTCCATTCTTTGATCAGTTGCCGCTCTTCGTCTCCCGAAAGCACTTTTTTGTATTTCGCTCCGCGTTTGCCTTTGACTCTCGCTTCGCACTCGCCCCAGGTTTTATGCGTCTCGATACGGCCACCTACGAGGCTCACATACGAATAGGCTTTTGCTTTTTGGTGTGCACGATTTGAATCTTTTTTGTCTGCGACTATCGCGTGATGTTTGGTGTTGAGAATATCTTTAATTGGATAATTTTCAAGAGAGCCATGATAGAGTTTCGGAGGCAGGTTATCGGCAAAAGCGGTAGCAATCTCATCGCACCGCACATTTCCCGCTACCCCAACATGCCCGCCAACATAGTTCCATCCAATGGCCTTTTCCCGAGCCGCATCAACAAGGCTCTCCCACAAATCCCGATTCTCAACATCCTTCTTGAGGGTTGTCTTCCATCCATTTTTCTGCCAGCCGTGAACCCATTTCGTGATCCCATTAATCAAATAGGATGAATCCGTAAAAACTTGAATCTTGAATCTTGAATCTTGAATCTGCTGCAATGCTTTGATTGCAGCCATAAGTTCCATCCGGTTGTTCGTAGTGCGATCTTCCCTTCCGCCTATTTCGGTAACCTGGGTTTCCCTCACGATAACCGCGGCAAACCCGCCCGGCCCCGGATTGCCGCGCGACGAGCCATCGGTGAAGATCACAATGGATTTAGGAGGCATGATTCAGGATTCAAGAAATTAGTATGTATCGGAACCGCGCCGCTGTATCTTCGTAACAAAAACGATGCGCTGATGTATAAGTACATCATAGAAAATCCGATAGGAACCAACTCGGCGGCGCCACGAAGCCTGTTCACCCCCTAATTTCTGAACGTCGCCGGAGTAAGGATTGGACTCAAAATCACGCAAAGCAATCTTAATCCGCTCGGCATCTTTCGACGGAAACCGTCGGAGCGCTTTTGTCGCAACATCGTCAACGTGAAGAGTCCACCCATTAAAGTTCCGAAAGCAACGTGTATTTGCCCTTTGCATAGCGCTGCCTCGCCTGCTTGAGCGCCTGCAGTTCTGCTTTAGTCGGTTTATATACGCGTCGCGATTTAATCTGCCGCTCAAGTTCCACAAAGTCCTCGTAAACGGAACGAGGGATAGCGATGAGGTCTTTTCTATCGGCAAGATGTTTGGGGATAGTTACCGTGGTCATGCGCCTATC
>CAZOIN010000130.1:0-2464 GCA_964579985.1 uncultured Candidatus Saccharibacteria bacterium | reverse complement strand
GGCAATACAATTTTCCTTCCGTTCATTCGGAAGGATGGTGGGAGAGACGTGAACTAAACTTGAATCCAGCTTTTACCCACCATAATTTCGGTGTGAGAGAGAGCACGAGTTAAATTGCTGCAACCAGTTACTCACACCATGAGGAGGGCAACCTCCTCAAAATTTCTCGGTCTAAAAACCGAGAGCTGTGCGGAAGAGGCTGGTGGTTAATATGACAGTAAAAATAACCCGCACAGCACACTTTTTGGCGGCAGGAGGAAAGAATACATGGTTGAATGCGAATGAGCGATTATCATCCTTCGCCGCCAACACTTTCCCCTATCGAATGATGGGGGTCGGGTGGAGAGGCAAGGTAAGCAAGACTGAAACTCACCGTTTACCCCACTCGAGAGTTCTTTCTGCAGAGTTATCCACAGGTGGCACTTGCATAAATAAACCCAGGGGAGTATTATTTCAAAGTCAGTAGATTTTTACGAGCTGACATTAGAACGCTCCTTCAGTAGCCAACTGATACACAATTTTTTTCCGGGGTCTGAAGATTCGTCTTCAGACCCTTTCCTTTTGTCTATATGTAGATGGTATTTGCTCACAAGGTTGAGTAAGGATATGGCTCGAAGAAAAGGCTTTCAAACAAATCTTTCAAAATTGATCACTTTCTGCCATTAAGAAATGGCTTTGTTGAGAGCCTTGTCGGTTTTGTGAGCAAATACTGTAGATGTTGTTGCGATTTCCTAGGATTTATCGTACTATGTAAGCGTTACCCATTGGCCGAGAGGCCTTATTTTATTGCCAGATAGAGTAGAACTGTATGGAAATTCGTAACATCGCCATCATAGCACACGTTGACCATGGGAAGACAACCTTGACCGACGCACTCCTAAAGCAGTCTGGGGTAGGGAAGGAGGGGGCATCCATGGATTCAAACGCGCTCGAACAAGAGCGCGGTATTACGATTTATGCCAAGAATACATCTATTCCATATAAGGGGGGAAAGATAAACATTGTGGACACACCCGGACATGCCGACTTCGGTTCCGAAGTCGAGCGAGTGCTCCGCTCGATTGACTGCGTGCTGCTTGTTGTAGACGCGCAGGAGGGCCCAATGCCGCAGACGCGCTTTGTGCTGAAGAAGTCACTTGAGCTCGGCATTAAGCCGATCGTGATCATCAACAAAATAGACAAACCCGCCGCCGACCCCGACCGAACCCATGAACAGGTACTCGAGCTTTTTTTTGAATTGGGCGCGAATGAGGCACAGGCCAATTTTCCGGTGGTCTACGCCATCGGCCGGCAGGGAATTGCCAAGAAAAAACTAGCCGATGCATCAAAAGACTTAACGCCCCTCCTCGATACCATTCTTGAACATGTACCGAGTGCGGCGACGCTTGAGCTTATAGCAAAGCCGCTCCGCCTTCAGCCCTTCAATCTTGCCTATGATAATTTCCTTGGGCGCATGGCAGTCGCTCGCGTGTATGAAGGAATGGCGAAATCGGGGATGAATGTATTCGTGCGAAGTCAGAAGACAGAGATTCGTTCCGGAAAGATTCTAAAGTTATTTACATGGAAGGGAATGGAAAAAATAGAAGCTGCAGAAGTGCAGGCCGGGGATATCGCGCTCATTGCCGGCCTTACCGATATCGAGATCGGAGAGACAGTGTCTCTCGAAGAGAATGCCGAGGCGCTTCCGCTTATCGCCATTGACGAGCCGACAATCGAACTGATGTTTTTGGTGAACAATTCGCCGTTCGGCGGACGCGACGGAAAATTTGTCACCTCCCGCCAGATCCGCGAATATCTCGAGCGTGAGCTTGAGGTGAACGTAGGATTGAAAGTTGATTTTTCCTCCAATGAATACCTGAAGGTGCTCGGTCGTGGAGAACTCCATATCGCGATCCTACTGGAAAATATGCGCCGCGCCGGCTACGAGGTGCAGGTGTCCCAGCCGCAGGTCATTATTCGCGAGGAGCATGGCGTTAAGCAAGAGCCATTCGAGGAAGTTGTTATTGATACTCCGCTTGAATATCAGGGAGTGGTTATCGAGAAATTGGGCCGCCGTGCTTTCATCGTGAAAGACATCAAAGAGCACGGGAGCGCCGTGCGTCTTATTCTCGAAGGACCGACACGCGGGATTTTGGGCTATCGAAACCAGTTCGTGATCGATACGAGAGGCGAGGGGATCATGTCCTCGCGCGTTCTCGGCTTCAAACCCTACGCGGGCGAAATCAGCAGGCGAGTCGTCGGTTCGATGATCTCGATGGCGACGGGAAAGGCCCTTGGCTACGCGCTCTGGGGATTCCAGGAACGCGGTGTGCTCTATATCGGCCCGGGCACCGAAGTCTACGAAGGCATGGTGATCGGCAATACCTCCAAGGGCGAGCAGATGTCAGTGAATCCGACCAAAGGTAAACAGCTCACGAACGTGCGCGCTTCCGGAACCGATGAAGCGATTGACCTTGTGCCTCCC
>CAZOIN010000129.1:0-4488 GCA_964579985.1 uncultured Candidatus Saccharibacteria bacterium | reverse complement strand
GGTGATTTCAACCACTCACCCACGCCTCCATGGCTGCGTGTTGAAATATAGCATTTTTTGCGATTTTTACAAAAAATGCTATAGTTTTCCTGCATATTTCATGGTACCTACTTCATGATTCATGCTTTCGGGCCTTATCGTCTAACGGTTAGGACGCGGGCTTTTCAAGCCTGAAATCGGGGTTCGATTCCCCGTAAGGTCAAAAATTAACAAAAGCAGGGCATCCGCCCTGCTTTTGTTCTACTAATTTTTAGACCTCACGGGGAATCGAAAGACGGAGCGGGCACCCATTCAGCAGAACGGGTCGCGAGTCGGGGTCGCGGAAATTTGTAAGCGACTTTGTCTTCTTATGAGCAAAGCGAATTAGAAAACAAGAAGTACCCCTGTGGCACGGCGGCGAGCAAATTATCCGTGACCGAAAGTGTACTCACGTTTCCCGTAAAATCATTCCACAAAAAGGCGCTTCGGCAAAGAAGCGCCTTGAGTCCTGATAGCATTTGTGCTATTTGAGTTCCATTCCACAACAAGGACATTGTTCGCAATCTGTGCCGAAATCGCACGATGTGCAAAAATATTCTCCCTTTGACCTCGCATTGCTCGTAATGGGCAGTCGAGGTCTGGAAGAAAACATGCCGACATAGTTTTCTCTTCCGCAGCCTGTGCAGATATATCTTTCAACCGTATCCCCACCGCCTTCAATGCGCTCGACTAATTTCGTGCCCGAGCGACAGGTTGAACAGTAAGGGGGTGATTCTACCTCAGACAGAACGAGCTTAGTGGACTTGTCCATAATGTCGCATCCTGTGGATTCGGAACCAATTAGCGATAGCATCGGCATCGCTCACCGGTTCAAAATCCTTGTGAGTATACGGCGGTATGAGAGAACTGCCACACAAAGTGCAATTGGCTGAGGTTGGCAGATAGAGTAGAATAAGTTTTTTGCAGTGACGGCACCAGAATTTTCTTCGTTCGACTTTCATAAGTAGATTTCGGTAACAATTTGGGCAAATAAAAATCCCGCCCTTATAACGCAAAGAAAATTGCGTTATAAGGGCGGGATTCATTCCCACGATGCCACCTTACTTAAGGAAAATCCGAAATTTGAATATCGAAATCCGAAAAATCCGTCTCTCATCAGCTCGTGCTCCGAGGTCTATGCCTTGGAAGATACTGATTAGCTCATGATTACGGGAGCTACCGAGTTTCCACATGGGCGACCGTTAGGTTTAGCCCTAAGCAGAAACCACCTTATCTGTCCTCAACCGATTGGCTGAAAACAGTAATTAGGCCCAACCCCCTTTGGGCGACACAATTTGATTGTGTTTAGCCTTATTTCCTTGCGAAACGGGGACCTAAAAGGTTTTATGACTGTAATGACCTTCTACGAGCGAGTGTAGCAGGGTTGGGGGGGTTGTCAAATGCACAATGTATGTACGCAGTATAGTCAGCTCTGCTGAGCTCAGTATTTCATCGCCGAAGCTCCTCAACTTGAAGACGCATAGGCAATATGGCATTCTAAAGGTTCAGCCGCATAAATGCGGCTCTCATTCTATACTCATTATGGAGAAAATCATCTATCCGAACATCAGTCTAGGAAACATCTTAAAGACCTTTTGGACAGGCATGCGCCACTACAAGGGCCTCATGCTCACGGTGGTCGCGTCGATCATTATCGTGAACATTACCGAGGTCATCACCCCGCTCTACTACAAGCGGTTTTTCGACACGGTCATTGCCGCAAACGACAAAGGAGCTGTCGGGGGTACGCTTATGGAGATCATACTCGTTATTTTGGGGATGAATGGCGTCGTCTGGATCGGATATCGAATCGCAACCTTCGTCGAGAACCGGTTTCTTACCGCCGTTTCCGCCCTACTGCGCCAGCAGGCGTTCGATTATCTGCTGCTTCATTCATATTCATTTTTCAGCAACAACTTCACCGGTTCCCTGGTACAGCGGGTCAATCGCTTAGCACGGGCGTTCGAACGCCTCTCGGACAAGGTCATCTGGAATGTCATCCCACTGCTTACCAAGATCATTGGGGTCGGCGTGGTTCTCTATCTTTTCAAACCGATCGTGGCCGCGGTTATGCTCGGCTGGGCGCTCATCTTTATCCTGTTCAATTACGGCGTTTCCCTTTGGAAGCTCAAGTTCGACATCCGCGTAGCCGAAGCCGACTCGCGCACGACGGGGGTTCTCGCCGACGCGATCACCAATCACCACTCGATCCAGCTCTTCACGCATGCTTTGAGCGAATCAAAACTTTTTAAACACATTACCGAGTCGCAGGCCGCGGCCCACAAAGTCTCTCTCGATATAAGCGCGGTCGTAGAATCTGTTCAAGCGCTTCTCATCATCCTCATTGAATTCTTTGTCTTTTACCTCGCCATAGGCTATTGGACGGAAAATATCATCACGGTGGGATTTTTCGTCTTGCTTCAGGCTTACATTCTCGGACTTACCCATAGGCTTTGGGAATTCTCACGTGTCGTGCGGGATATCTACGAGAGCTACGCGGATGCCAAGGAGATGGTTGAGATCATGATGCTTCCCCATGAAATTAAAGACTCGGCGGAGGCAAAACCTCTTCGGGTAGAGCATGGGGAAATCAAGTTCGCGGATGTCTCTTTCGGCTTTCACCAGACCCGCGAAGTGCTTCATGATTTCAATCTAACCATAGCTCCAGGAGAAAAAATAGCGCTCGTTGGCCCTTCCGGTGCCGGAAAATCCACTATCGTCAAGCTTTTGCTACGGCTCCACGAATCTGCAAAGGGGCACATCTTAATCGATGATACCCGTATCACGACCGTAACCCTCGAAAGTTTGAGGCGTGCCATAGCGCTTGTGCCGCAAGATACTCTTCTCTTTCATCGCACGCTCATGGAAAATATCCGTTACGGACGCAAGGATGCGAGCGATAGGGAGACACACCGCGCCGCCACACTCGCCCACTGTGATGAGTTTGTGAGGAACCTTCCGCTCGGATGGGGTACGTACGTGGGCGAACGGGGCATCAAACTCTCGGGAGGAGAGAGGCAGCGAGTCGCCATTGCACGGGCCATCTTGAAAAATGCTCCGATACTTGTCCTCGACGAAGCAACATCCAGTCTTGATTCTCACTCAGAAATGCTTATCCAAGACGCGCTGGATACCCTTATGAAAGGAAAGACCGTCATGGTCATCGCGCACCGTCTTTCTACCATCAGAAAAATGGATCGCATTATCGTGCTTGACGGCGGAGCAATCGTAGAAACCGGCTCACACGAAGAGCTGCTCAAAAACGAAGAAGGGCTGTATCGCAAATTGTGGACTCTTCAGGCAGGTGGATTCATTAAGGACACAGAGGGAGAAGACGAGCAAGAAAAGGAAGCTGACGAAATGGCACTATGATAATTCTTGGCACTGAAACAAGCTGTGATGAGACGGCTTTATCCATTATAGAAAGCTGGAGTGGTAGCGATATAACTGTTCTCGCCGATAAGACGCTGTCGCAAATAGAGCTCCACACACAGTATGGGGGCGTGTTTCCGAATATGGCAAAGCGCGAGCATAGCCGAAATCTGGTGCCACTGCTCCAGACGGTACTCAAAGAAGCAGGTTTTCTGAGTGCAAAATCCGAAATCACAAATTCGAAATCCGAAACAATATCCAAATTCGAAATGGAGAAAATCTTAAACAGGGAACCGGAACTGCTCGAACAATTTTTAGCATTCATACCGACGATTGAAAAACCTCCGATTGATATGATCGCAGTAACGGAGGGGCCCGGGCTAGAGCCATGCCTGTGGACGGGCATTAATCTTGCTAAGGCGCTTTCGCTCGTGTGGGATATCCCTGTCGTGCCGGTAAATCATATGGAAGGACACATCTTCAGCGCGTTACTATGCGCTGAAGAAAATCCGAAATCCGAAATCCGAAATCCCAAGCAATATCAAAATCCACAATCTCAAATCCAAAGAAGATCTCCTAAAAGCTATCAGCTATCAGCTATCAGCTTCCCCTCCTTGGCCTTACTTATTTCCGGCGGGCATACCGAGCTCGTACTCATAAAGGGCTGGCATGACTACGACATCATCGGGCAGACGCGGGATGACGCGGTTGGTGAGGCATTCGATAAAGTAGCACGACTACTTGGCTTGCCGTATCCGGGAGGACCGGAAATCTCCGCATTGGCGGAGAAAATCCGAAATCCGAAATCCGAAATCCGAAAAAAATCTCAAAACAAAAATACTGAAATTACACTGCCGAGACCGATGTTGCATTCGGGAGATTACGATTTTTCATTCTCCGGAATTAAAACGTCGGTACTTTATTTAATCAAAAAATTGCCGGCACTTACTGACGATATGAAGAAGGAAATCGCGCTTGAATTCGAGACAGCGGTAACCGAAGTGCTTATCGCCAAAACGAAACGTGCCATAGAGCACTTTGGCACGAAAACACTGCTCCTGGGAGGCGGTGTTATCGCCAACAAGCATATCCGCGAAG
>CAZOIN010000128.1:0-4634 GCA_964579985.1 uncultured Candidatus Saccharibacteria bacterium | reverse complement strand
CCAACTCGCTCGATGGCGTATTTACGAAAATCAAAAACTCGATAGCCGTTCATGCGGGACTTGCCCGCGATCAAAAAATGAAGATGGTCAAAACGCTGCTTGGCGTCGCTTTGTAGCCTTACAAAAGTACCATTAAGCCTCGGGGGATACAGGGGCAGGACCGAAGGTTTTTTGCAAAGCGTATTCAAGAAGCCACCAGGCTCTGCTAGTGGAGATTCACTACTTTCGAGGAGGATAGAGCGTTGGATCGATGGTGCGGTCAAAACAGGTCTCGCCGATACCATGCTTCCACGTATTGTTTGTTACGGCCGACTCACTAGACGCAGGATAAGGTATCGCTTTTGTATAGCCTCCATACGTCTTGCCGTCGTTTTCAAGCACAAAATTCGCGCACAGTTTGAATGAAAGAGTGCCGGTCGGTTCGTAGGTATACGCAGTGTTTGTTTCTGGGTCATTCGGAATCACAAAACCTGAAATGGGATCCTGTAAATCAGAGAGAGTTTTTGGCAACGCCTCTTTTTGTTGCCAAAAATTGAAGACAATCTGATTTTGAATCATTGAGAGATCGTTCACCCTGCGTTCATCAAAACGCATCTTACGAATGGTGGTGGGCGAACCCATCACCGTAAAGCCGTATACAACCGTGACAAGAACAAGCAGCGCTGTTCCCCACAGAAATGGCTTTCGAACTCCCACCGGCTGGTCGGGTTTTATCTTCATCTCAAGAAGACTGAACCAGAAAACGAGACCCGCCACGAGAAGCACTGAAATCGCCTTGAGCAGAAAGCGAGTCGTGAGTTCCCCCCCGAGGAAGCTGTTGAGGAGCGCGATTATGTCACCGATAAGTGCCAGCGCAGTGACGAACATAGTGAATGCGTACAGCCATCGCCGTAATGGGAGCAGGAATTTTTCTGGATAGTGTAGAGCGTCTCGCTTCAGTGTGGTAAAGAGAGTAAGCGAAATGGGAAAGATAACGAGTAATGAAGCTATGGCAAAGCGAATGCCACCAGAGTATGGGTCAATATAGTAGTCGAGGTTGTCACGCACCACGCCGTCAATAATCGCAAAAAGAAGCGCGAGTAAACTTCCCGCGCTCCAGTAGAGCGTTACCATCGCGCCCAAATACAAAAAGAAGTCTTTCGGCGTAAGTCTTGGTTTAGTGTGCTCTTGTTCCACCCTTTGATAATAGCATACTTTCCGATACAAGCCTAAATCTTGAACTCAATAACGTCGCCGTCTTTTACGACATACTCCTTCCCTTCCGTTCGCAGGAGTCCTTTTTCGCGCGCCGCGGCGTAGGAACCTACCTCAAGAAGCCTGTCCCACTCAATCACTTCAGCCCGAACGAACTTATCTTTGAAGTCGGTGTGAATCGCCGTGCCGGCGAGCGGCGCTGTCCATCCCCTTTGAATAACCCAGCCGCGCGTCTCGTCTTCTCCCGTAGTGAAATAGGTGATAAGGCCGAGCATATCATATCCGGCGCGAATAAGGTTGTTTACGCCGTCATCTTTTCCCCCAAGCTCCGTTCGAAACAATTCCTTTTCCGCCCCTTCCAATTCCTTTAGGTCTTCCTCGATTTTTGCGTCCACAATGACGTAGGAGGAGCTTGTTTCCTTCATAAACTGTATCAATTTCTCCCACCGACCATCTTGTTCAGTGTCCAGATTTTTACCGCCACCTTTTTTGTTTAGCACATAGAGTATTGGCTTTACGGTAAGCAGATGAAGTTGTTTTATGAGCGGCTCTTCAAGTTCATTCAGCTCTACGCTTTTTGCTAATCTCCCCTCGGTAAGTACCTCTTCAAGGCGGACGAGCGCTTTATGCTCGATCACCGCCGCTTTACTTCCTTTCTTAATGTCAGACTTGATATTCGAAATTCGCTTGGTAACGGTTTGCAGGTCAGCAAGGATAAGTTCAAGGTTGATGACTTCGATATCCTTAAGCGGATCTATCTTGTTATCCACATGGATAATGTCGGCATCCTCAAAGATTCGCACCACTTCGGCAATAGCGTCGGCCTCCCGAATGTTAGAGAGAAACTGGTTTCCCAAGCCCTCTCCCTCGGAAGCACCTTTCACCAGCCCCGCGATATCAACAAATTCAACCGCAGCGGGAATGGTCTTTTTTGAATGGCTAAATGCCGAGAGTTTCCACAAACGTTCGTCAGGAACTACTACCACGCCAACCGAAGGGTCTATAGTGGCAAACGGGTAGTTCGCCGCAAGCACGCTTTTTTTTGTGAGCGCGTTGAACAGAGTTGATTTGCCGACATTTGGCAATCCCACAATTCCAATTGAGAGTGGCATGCGAGACAGTATAGCCTACTTCTCCGAAGGATACAGGGGTGGGATTTCTTCGAAAAGAGCGACCACGAGCTAGTCCTAAAAAGCTCTCGTGCCCCATTTGTGGAATTTACGCTTCCACGTTTCCACTTCTCTGTCCGTGACGAATTTGAGCGAACCGATTTTCTTGACACGCACCGAAAACCCCGCGAACCACAAAATGCCGCGCCTGATTTCATTGGTGCTATCGCCGAAAATGAATCGCGCGAAAACGGGGGGCGCGTCAGAAAGAACAAAAACTCGCGCACTCCTCCCCTTCAGAAGACGTCGCCACAAAAGCTCCTTAAAGATGCCTGTTCCATAAAACTGAAACGCGAATTGGGGCAACCAGATGCGGTCGAACATGCCTTTGAGGAGCGCGGGCATGGTAGACCACCAGGTAGGATAGATGAGCACGAAGTGTTCGGCCCAGAGGATATCTTCCTGGATTTTCAGAAGATGCGGTTCGAGTGGCTGTACTTCTTTGTAGCCTCTGTGCAAAATCGGGTCAAACTGAAGTTCCCCAAGATTCGTCCGGCGAACCTCGTGCTCCGCCTCTTCTGCGGCATACGCGTAGCTTGTGGCGAGATTCGCGCTCAAGCTCTCCTTGTCCGGGTGCCCAACAAGAATAAATATTTTTTTCTTTTTCATATGTTGGTTTTTTTATTCGAAAATTTTGGACCTGAGGGGAATCGAACCCCTACCCTATCCATGCCATGGATATGTAATACCATTTTACTACAGGCCCGCCTCCCAAAAGTGATGTGACAAACCATGATAGTATTGCAAAACTTTCGCAAAAGTGCCACTTGTGCTAGGATTTTTCGAGGTCAGCAACAAAAATACCTCTACTGAAAGACACATATGCTCACTAAAAAAACGTCCGTCCGTCTTGGATTTGGAACATTCGCCTGTACAATCCTGAACATCATCGCTCTCGGATTTCTCGTCCTTGGATTGCCGAACTTCTTCCCCAACGAACAGATGGGGGGAAGGGTCGGTACAGACCTGTTATGGGCGCTTTTCGTGCTCAATCTAGCTGCTGGGATAGGTGCCGCAGTATTTCTCGTCAAAATTGTCACCGCGCCCCAAGCGGATAGTAAGGCGAAGGAAATGCGTGACATACTCGCAAACTGCAGTGACCCGCAAGATGCGCTAGGACTTCTCCGTCAAATCCATGAGAGGAGACAGGAACAGGTCACTAGGGAGGAATTTATGAGCACAATGAGGAGCCAATCGCTCCCGCAACCCCGATGACTACCGCAGACGCACCGAGGTAGATTCCTCGATTAGCTTTTTCTGACCCCCACGCCTCACGCGTGGGCTTTTCTTTATTGCACGTTCTGCATCTTTAGTTTAGTCTAGTAGATATATAGTTCTTATGAATACTATCCCTGTTGAAAATCTTCGTTGCCTTCGCGACCCCGATTGTTTGCGTCACCATTGGCATGCTGGACATGTACATTCCATAGGCCCGATTGACCCCCGAGAGCTTTATGCGGCGCGTCAAAGGCGCAAACACGCGGGGCGCAGAGCCTACAAAATAGTGCGGGAGATGGAACAAGCCTGGGGTCACCCAAAATATATGCTTACCCCGATGCAACGAGACTCCATAATCCGCGTCCTTCAGCACGAGTTTCTTTTCTCTCAGTTTATGTCAAGCTGACCTGTCTTCCGAACCTTTGATTTCTGATCGTTCGTAGTACACGCTGCGAGCGATTTTTCTTTGCCACAAACGATAAGGAATACAAAACGAAAATCCGGATGACTCCAGCCTTTTATCCTTAGCGACTTTATGAGCTTCAGCTCAAGAGCACCGTCATTCTGCTCCCCGACCGAACCTCAAGAAAGCCGCTGTCGATCTCAAACGGTTTCTGCTGGCCCTCAAATTTGGCGCGAATCGTACCTTTCGTTAGATGCGAAATAAGCGGCGCGTGGTGCGGAAGCACGGTAATCTCCCCTGACTTTGTCGGCAAGGTAACGGAATCAACGTAGTCATTGTAGACAACCTCCTTGAGAGAGATGATTTTGAGTTGGAGTTCGCTGGCCATATGCAGTGTTTAGAAAGTAGATGGAAGCAGAAGATCAGGAAATCCATTTCTCTTCTACCCTCTACCTTCTACGAGCTACCCACTTCTACTATTCCTCCCTTCATATAGAACGCGCCTTCCTGTTTGTCATCATGCTTGCCCTCGATGATTTCTTTGAAGCCGCGAACGGTTTCGGCACGGGTAACATACTTGCCCGGCTTGCCCGTAAAGACTTCGGCAACGTTGAACGGCTGTGAGAGAAAGCGTTGAATCTTTCGTGCAC
>CAZOIN010000127.1:0-2574 GCA_964579985.1 uncultured Candidatus Saccharibacteria bacterium | reverse complement strand
CTTCCTCCGTTGCCTTGTGAAGCCCCGTGTAGATTAGCTTAGTGTGTTCGAGGTCGCTGTCAGAAAGGGCTAGCATGGGGTTCACGATTCGGGGAGTGCCGACGACGCCCTCTGTGAGCGACCCGCCGAAGGCGGGTCGATCTACCAGAAAGAGTCCGTTTATTTTAAAGAGAAGTCCGACACTGCTCGCGATAACAAGCGCGATAAAAAGAATACAGACGGCTTTTTCTACGGGTGAAAAAGAATGGAAAGTTGTCTCAATCTTTGCCGCAAAGGGAAGAGAGAACCGCTTATGGAGAAGTTGTTTTAATTTATCTTTCACAGTTGATAACCCTTAACGAATAGGGCACACGAATTTCATTAGTATCATTCGTAAGATTCGTAGATTGGTATCTTTTTAGCGGATGATGAGTGCGAGGAGCGCGAAGGCGACAAATAACAGAGCAATAACGATACTCGCGTTGAAGAACGTCTTCTCAAACCCGCGGCGCGTATGAAAACCCGCCGCGAAGTTGTCGCCAAAGGCGCCGCCCGAGCCCGCCGCCGACTGCTGAAGCAGTATTACGGCGATGAGCACAACCGAGAGGCCTATCTGTATGTAGGGCAATAGGGTAACGAGTGCGGACATTGATTCGGGTATCCTAGCATAGGGGGTTCAGAACCGCAAGTCCGTTCCTCTGTTTATCAAATCCTGTGAGAAGCAGCTTCTCACAGGATTGGTAGGGGTGTATACTATAAGGGTATGCGTAAAGAACCTTATACCGTTGGCTCGTATGTCCATGTAGTTAAACGGGGTGCTCGTGGATTACCAATCGTACGAGATGAAATTGATAGGTGGCGTTTTTTGCTCTCACTTCTTCATGAGAACGACCTCTATCACGCTGACAATTGGTTTCGTGATTTGATGGATCATAAATTAGCCCAGACATTCAAACGCCCCGCGATATGGCCAGAAAGAAAATCCATTGTTAACATATTGGCGTTCACGCTTCTTCCAAATCATTTTCACCTCTTGTTGAAAGAAATTAAAAAAGGAGGCATTTCGTTATTTATGGAAAAAGTTGGAAAGGCAATGACTCATCACTCCAACCGTAAATATGGCGAGAAAGGTTCTTTATTTCAGGGACCTTTTCATTCCCGCACGATTGATTCGGATACTTATTTGAGATATGTGGCCGCCTATATAATGGTCAAGAATGTGTGTGAACTATATCCGCAAGGAGGACTGCACGCTGCCTCAAAAGATTTTAACAAGGTGTGGGAGTGGGCAGTTCAGTATCCCTATTCAAGTCTCATGGATTACGCTGGTAAACGTGCTTCTCCAATTCTTGAGAAAGAATTACTCGGAGAAGTATTTGAAACACCGGTTGATTTTAAAAGTTTTGCGCGCGATTTCATTTCGGGAAGGAAAGGCGATAAAGAACTTCCCGAGGCGGTTATATTTGAATAGGTCCCTTTCTGTGAGAAGCTGCTTCTCACAGAGGTAAGAAATAAAAACCCCACGAAAGCGCTTGCGCTTCCGTGGGGTAAGATCTGATTGTGTGAACGCCTAGCGACACGCCGCTAAAAAGTCCAACATCTTCTCATCAGCAATCGGTGCCTGCATTCTCATTCCCGCTTTCATTCCTTCCAACTCTCCTCGGGCGAGACGATAAAGTCCAACGAACCCGCAAAGGACGATTTTCTGTGGTTCTGTCCATTCGGCAAGCATCTCCTTGTTGATAGGTCCTTTTTGCTCAAGAAATACTTTGTCGTCTTTCCAAAGCACGGCTTTTGATTCTGCCTCCATGACTTGGAACTTGAATGTCTTGCGTACATTGAGTTCGGCACAGGCGATGGTAAAAGTTCCCACCACTGCGCCGTTTTTTACCGTAGATTCATGCATTTCCAGTTGTGTAATGGCCATACTGTCTCCTTTCTCTGGAAGGAGAGTAATATCGTATAGAGATTCTGTCAAGTTTGCGGAAGGCACAGAATTGCGTATAATATCTCCCCTGAAAAGAGAGTTGTAGCATTACCAGTTAATTTTTTAGATATGGCGAAGATACCGAAGACAGAGGGGGGTAAGAGCGCGCTCAAAGTGAAACCGCTTGGCGACCGCGTGCTCGTGCGCGAACTTAAAAGCGGCGGCGAGAAGAGCGTCTCGGGCATCATCATTCCCGAGACGGTTTCCGAAGACCGCGGCGCGAAGAAGGGCGAGGTGGTCGCAATAGGCCCGGGCAAGTATGAAGACGGCAAGGTGATTCCGATGAGCGTGAAGGTTGGTGACAAAGTGCTCTTTCAATGGGGCGACAAGCTGACGATTGATGGCGAAGAGTATGAGATGATTTCAGAGAGCGGAATTTTAGCAGTTATCAAATAACAGAGTATGAGCAAAGTCATTTTATATAACGAAGAGGCGCGCCGCGCGCTCAAGCGCGGAGTAGACGCGGTCGCGAACGCCGTTAAGATTACGATTGGTCCGCGCGGGCGCAATGTGGTGCTTGACAAGGGCTACGGCGCGCCGACGATTACCAACGACGGCGTCTCCATCGCGAAGGAGATTACGCTCAAAGACAAGTTTGAGAATATGGG
>CAZOIN010000126.1:0-6008 GCA_964579985.1 uncultured Candidatus Saccharibacteria bacterium | reverse complement strand
AGAGGACCAGAACGAACGGACCTCTGGTGTACCTGCTGTCCTGCCAAGGGCACCGCAGGGTAGCTATGTTCGGACCGGATAACCGCTGAAAGCATCTAAGCGGGAAACCGTCCCTAAGATGAGGAATCGTTATAGACCCGTGAGAGATGATCACGTTGATAGGCGTTAGGTGTACGCACCGTAAGGTGTTTAGCCGAGACGTACTAATTGGTCGATCCTGTCGGGAAACTTGTACTCCACTGTATTAATCCTGCTCCATGGAATTTGTCCGTGTATCGTATGACGCGTAACGCGTATCGTGAGAAATCCTTTTCTGACGTTACACGCTTCACGCTTTGCGATGTACGAGAGAGTCCATGTGAACATTGATATCTGTTTATATCTTGAAGACTGGATAATGGATTTTGTCGATGGGTGGCGTAACCAGGTAGCGCGGCTGTTTCGGGTACAGCAAGTTGTGGGTTCAAATCCCACCCCATCGACCAATCCTTTGTTCTTTCGTTGTGTGGGTGTTTAGCTCAATTGGTAGAGCAGCCGGATCGCACCGGTTGGATACAGGTTCGAACCCTGCAACACCCACTAACCCTCTGAACAGCAACCTGTTCGGAGCCATTATCCAGTCTTTAATACACGCATTGAATATTTTGTTCTGGTGATTCATCGCAAGGGTCACACCCGATCTCTTTCCGAACTCGGAAGTTAAGCCTTGTAGAGGCGATGGTACCCAGCTGTAGTTTTGCGAATTAGTTCGTTTGAGAATTACATTTGCAAATGCACGAGATTCTCTCGCAGTGGCATGCGGGAGTGAGTGGCAAAACTACGGCTGGGGAGAGTAGCTAGTCGCCAGAACAAAGTCTTCAATCAAAAACAAACGGCTTCAGGCCGTTTTCTTGTGATTCAGTTATTCAGTTATTCAGTTATTCAGTTATGAGTTATGATAGTCTCATGCTTTCCTGGGCACAGCAGCGAAAATTATTTTTTGTAGGAGGAGTCATCATAATCTGTATCATGGCACTCGGCGCATATGGCTTCTTTGCTTTCTACAATGCGCCGGATTGCTTTAACAATGCAAAAGATGGCGATGAGCGCGGCGTTGATTGCGGCGGAAGTTGCACGCGCGTCTGTAGGGCCGACGTCAAGCTCCCCGTCATCCAGTTTGCACGTACGTTTGAAGTGGAAGACGGGGTGTGGGGAGCGGTAACCTATGGGGAAAACCAAAATGTGGGAGTAGGCTCTCGGGGCGTGCCCTATGTATTCAAGCTCTATGACGAAAATAATTCTCTCCTCTATGAGCGCCACGGCACCGCCTTCATACCTCCTCGAAAAGTATTTGCCATCTTTGAGGGAAAGATGCTGAGCGGCGGTAGGATACCGACCCGCGCAACCTTTGAATTTTTGGAAGAGCCCATATTCGAGCGCATGACCGAGCCGGAGCTTATGCTTGATACGAAGAACTTTGAAGCAGATGAGCAGGGCTCGTCACTGCAGGCACTGATCACCAATCCGACGAAGGATTCGGTCGAAGGGGTCGAGGTGGTCGCGCTTCTTTTTGGCACCGATGGAAATGTCATCGGGGCATCGGCGACATTCGTCGCAAAACTTCCGGCTAAACGTAGTGCAGTCCTTACGTTCACCTGGCCGCACGCGCTCGAACGTCCCGCTCGTACCGAGATCCTCTATACTGTCCCAAGGAAACGTTAGAATTCATTTCAAAACCTATCGCCATTCAAAGCCGCGCCAGATTCGAGGAAAAATGGTAAAGACGAGGGAAATGTACCCAGAGGTACTCCGAGAAAGGATGAGCCGTTTTTTACCGAAGCTGGCGCGGCGTCGATGCGCAATGGTTTCCCGTATATATTTCATGGTAGGTTTTGAAATGAGTTCTAGAATACACATATGATATTAGCGGAGACCATTGCGAAAAAAAAATATCTGGGATCAATCGACTGGCTTCTTTTCCTTTCGCTATTGCCGATCATCGCCGCAGGCCTCGTGACGATGTATTCGCTCGAACGAAGAGATGGTGTCTCTTGCGGGCAAGCGGTAGCGGCAGAAGCTCCACTTCCCGAAGAAGGGGCGTGCCTCGCCGAAGCGGCATCTACCAATCTTTTCTTCACCAAACAGCTGGTGTGGCTCCTCCTCTCGTTCACCGTTTTTTTTTCCGGGAGCTTCGTTGATTGGCGATTTCTTCGCCGGAGCGATGTACTCTTCGGTTTGTTTCTATGCGGTTGCGGCTTGCTTCTCCTGCTCTTCTTCCTCGGCAGCACCCGCGGGATTCATGGGTGGTTCAATTTTGGGGCTTTCAGCATACAACCGGTTGAACCCGTTAAACTCATCCTAATTCTCATTCTGGCAAAATACTTTTCAAGGCGGCATATTGAGATTGCTCACATAAGACACATTCTGATTTCAGGGCTATACGCTTTTATCCTCTTCCTGCTGGTCCTCCTCCAACCGGACTTTGGAGGCGCACTCGTGATCGCCTTTATTTGGTTCGGCATGGTTATGCTTTCAGGCATTTCCAAGAGGCATCTTCTCTGCGTGCTCCTCATTGGAGCGCTCTCCTCGCTTTTTCTCTGGACGTATGTGTTCAAAGACTATCAGAAACAGCGTTTCGTTACCTTCATGCATCCACTCACCGATATCCGCGGCTCCGGATACAACGCCTATCAATCCATGATCGCGGTCGGGTCGGGTGAGTTCTTGGGAAAGGGGGTAGGATACGGGACGCAATCGCGACTGCAATTCCTCCCGGAATACGAGACTGACTTCATTTTCGCCGCTTTTGCCGAAGAATGGGGCTTTATCGGAGTACTTCTTCTGTGTCTATGCTATAGTGCGGTTATCTGGCGCATACTTCGGAATGCGATGTATGGACTGTCAAATTTTGAAATCCTCTATGGGCTTGGATTCGCCATCCTCATCATGGCCCAATTTCTTATCCATGTTGGGATGAACATCGGTCTTTTGCCCGTGACAGGTATTACGCTTCCCTTTATGAGTTATGGAGGCACCCATATGTTCACGCTCTTCGCGGGGTTAGGCATCCTTATGGGGATGCGCCGCTATCGGAGAACGGCGCACAAGGAAGCAATGCAAAACGAATTCGTCGGAGTAACTACCGAATAATTTTCTCATAGACAGCAAGAGTCTTCGCACGCATCTGCTCAAACGAGAATTTTTTTTCTACCCTTTCTTTAAGCGCAGACCCAAGTCTTTCCCGCATTTCCTGTTCTTCGAGGAGTTTTCTGAGCGCGTCAATCATCCTGTATGGCGGGGCCAACAATCCGGTCTTGTCATTTTCAATAATATCGGGAATTCCACCTACGGAAGTTGCCGCTACAGGCAATCCTGCTGCTCCTGCCTCCAGGATCACATAAGGCAATCCTTCTTTGCGCGAATTCAGAACGAAGATATCGAATGCTTTAAGATATGTATAGGCATCTTCTTTAAAGCCACGTAGTATTCTATGCCCATCAAGGACAGGACTTCCTGGTTTATGTTTAGTTATTTCAGCGAGTATTTCATCCCTGTCTTCGCCTTCACCAATGGCGGCGAATTCAAAGTTGAAACGTTCTCGGAATAAGCTCGCGGCTACCATCACCAGTTCAGGATAATTC
Source organism: uncultured Candidatus Saccharibacteria bacterium (assembly GCA_964579985.1). Taxonomy (GTDB): domain Bacteria; phylum Patescibacteriota; class Minisyncoccia; order Phycocordibacterales; family UBA10002; genus UBA10002. Next base: position 2,388 of record CAZOIN010000126.1, on the reverse strand, counting down.
TTATTCCACGTCAGTTCACCGATAGAACCAACCACCAAAGCATCTGGTCGTATCTCAAGCTTTCTGCGCGCCTCTTCACGTGAAAGAAATTCTGGCGTCTTTATACCATTAGGTATGAGGTGCGTCTTTGCCATGATAAAGGGCATTGCTTTTACCTGCTCAAAGTCCGGTGAAGCAATGACAATAAGGTCGGTTGAGAGAAGAGCCGTGGTATAGCTTGCAAGCCACGTGACCGTTTTCCAGAGCCAGTTTCTGTTTTCATTGAACGGCCAACCGTGTACGGTAAAGATAATATGTGATATGCCCGCTATACGTGCCGCAAGGGCGCCGAGCGCCCCCGCTTTTGAGCTACTCAGATGAACTACGTCTGGTCGCGATGTTCTAAAGACGTTATACAAAGTAAAAAATGAACCGATCTCTTTCCTCAAAGAAATATCTCGTTGTAATTCAGAAATAGAGACCGTCTTGATGTTCTTTGTTGCGAGCTTTTCCCTAAGGAGTCCGTCTTCCCCAATTGCGACCTCTACTTCAAACTCATCTCGTGGAAGGGAAGTCGCCAAATCGAACACATAGCGTTGCGCCCCGCCCCAAGTGCCTTTTGTGATGACGTAGAGTATTTTTTTCATTGACATAGTTAGTGCGCTGAGGCGGCGCGTTCTACCGTGGAAGGGCGGTAACACTCGCTGCCGCAGGGCGGTTGTAGACGATACCGATTGTCAAAACCGATGTTCATTATATGATACCTAATGCCATGTTCCACAATCGCGCCGAAACGCTAGCTCTCTTTTTTGGCGACCTTCTCATCCTGTATGCGGCGCTGCTTCTGACACTGCTCATACGCTATGGCGCTTCCGCATTCGACTTCAAGCGGATGCTTCTTCTCCATCTCGTTCCGTTCTCTATCTTGTTCGTGCTCTGGACGCTTGTGTTCTTCATCGCAGGACTCTATGAGAAGCATACGCTGTTCCTGCAGAAACAGCTTCCCCAGCTGCTCTCGCGGGCGCTTATGGTGAATGTCATCGTCGCCGTACTTTTCTTCTACTTTATTCCCGCCTTTGAGATCACTCCTAGGATCAACCTTTTTATTTACCTTTTTGTTTCATCATTCCTTTTGTTTTTTTGGAGACGGTATCGCCTAGAGCGACTGCGGAGCGGAGACCAACAATCCGCAGTTATCATCGGGAGCGGAGAGGAGATGAACAAAATCATAAGCGAAATCAATCACAATCCACGCTATCGGATCAAATTCAATTTTTCAATTGATGTCGCCGCCTCGGCAAGCGTGGGTTCGCAGGATGTCATTCGCAGGATCAAAGACGAGCATATAAGCTTGGTGGTGGTGGACATGCACGATAGTCGCGTGGCTTCTCTGTTGCCGCACCTCTACGATCTCCTATTTTGCGGCGTGCAGTTTATTGATATGTATAAGCTCTATGAGAATATGTTCGACCGTGTTCCACTTTCCCTCATACGATACCATTGGTTTCTGGAACATATCTCTCTAGTTTCTCCCCGGCATACCTATGATTTTCTGAAGCGCACTATGGACAGCATCATCTCTTTGGCGCTTACCGTTCTTTCTTTGCCCCTCTACCCGTTTGTGTATATGGCCGTTCTACTTGATGACGCAGGCCCGCTTTTCGTATTTCAAGATCGAGTGGGTTTGGGGAACAAGACAATACGAACGATTAAATTTCGCACCATGTCGCGGGATGACGCGGGACTTCCCGAATTTAAGCAGGGGAATAAGATGACTCGTATCGGCGCTTTTCTTCGCAAAACCCGCATTGACGAACTTCCACAGCTGTGGAATGTGCTTCAAGGTGAGATGTCGCTCATCGGCCCGCGGCCCGAGCTTCCGGCGCTTGTCGAAGTTTATGAGCGCGAAGTGCCGCATTACAACATACGCCATCTCATCAAACCGGGACTCTCCGGCTGGGCGCAGCTCTATCACAAGACGCCTCCGAAAGTTGATGCCAATTCCGCTCAGACTGAAGTTAAACTCTCGTATGACCTCTATTATCTGAAAAACCGATCATTTTGGCTGGATATCAAAATCGCGTTGAAAACCATTAAGGTGTTGCTTTCACGAAGTGGAGTGTAGTCATGGTGCGAAAAACACAAAACACAGTGTCCAAAAACCCACACAAAACACAATAAAACAAACAAAGGATAACCGTTTGTGCCGTTTGGCGTGTTTGATGCCCGGTTTGGGTTTTTGTGTACGTCTGTGCTTTGTGTTTTACTTACTTTGAATTACGAAACGCCCCGTTTCTGTCATCCTCGTCCCCGATCGTGGCCGAGGACAGGCTACTGCGGGGATCCAGAGTGTGGCTTATTGTATAGGTCTGGATTCCCGCCTACGCGGGAATGACAGCTTAGAATGTT
>CAZOIN010000125.1:0-10061 GCA_964579985.1 uncultured Candidatus Saccharibacteria bacterium | reverse complement strand
GTGGGGGCCGGATGGAAGCCAGGCCACAGCACCGACTTTGATGCCGTGCTGATGGCCGAGAAAACGGGGGCGAAACGAATCGTCAATCTCTCCAACATTGATTATGTATATACCAAAAATCCGCGGGAGTTTCCTGATGCCCAAAAGATTGAGCGGACAACATGGAGAGCATTCAGAGCAATCCTGCCTTCCGAATGGACGCCGGGCGTAAATGCACCCTTTGACCCTATTGCGGCGAAGCGTGCGGATGAGCTCAACCTTGAGGTGGCTATCATGAACGGCAAACCTTTGGACAATCTAAAAAACTATTTAGAGGGAAAAGTGTTTAAGGGAACAATAGTGGTAGGTTAGTCAGCGATAGTCGGTAGCAGACCATAGAGTACGACCATAATTTAGCAATAGTATGCTATAGCATACTATTGCTGAAGAAATTCATGTTTGGTAGGCTATTTCTATGGGGATTTCTCAAGAAATCGCGGAAAATGTTCGAGTAAGAGTAGCTCGGCGTAAAGAACGAAGGATGGGCGTTGCAAAAAAGAAGGTGCTCATGCTACTCCTTGGCGGCCTTTCTCTTGGTCTCTCCGGGTCACCGAGGACGTCTTGGAAGATCTTCGGAGCGATGACGAAAGAATGGAAAACGCTGAACAAGCAAGCCGCCGAGCGGGCGATAAACTCCCTGTATACTTCAAGGCTCATCGGCGCGAAAGAAAATACCAATGGGACATTCACGCTTATCTTAAGCGAAGGCGGAAAGAAAAAAGCACTAACCTACGATCTTTCCAGCATGAAAGTCGAAATGCCAGCTGTTTGGGATAGGCTTTGGAGAATAATTTCTTCTGATATACCAGAAGATAAAAAAGTAATTCGTGATGCTATCCGAGGGCATTTTTTGAAGCTCGGTTTTTATGAGTTGCACGATTCGGTTTTTGTTTACCCCTTTGATTGTTTTAAGGAAGTCGAATACATCTCAGAGCTGTACGACACGCGAAAGCACCTACGGTGTATTATCGCAACCTATATCGACAACGAGCCTCAACTCAAAAAATTCTTCCGGATGAACAATGCCACAGGTTAGCAATAGTATGCTATAGCATACTATTGCTAAAGCCATCAAGCCAGAGTGTTCACAACACTACTATTTACTTATATTATTTACTTGTATTCACTTATTCACTATTCACTGCGCTAGCAGCTTCCTAAAAAGCCGCAAAGAGGGTAATCTCTATAGCTAATGGCCGTAACGGTTAAGACAAAAAGAGAGATCGCCATACTACGCGAAGGAGGGAAACACTTGGCGCAAGTGTTGCGGATGGTCGCGGCAGAGGTGAAGCCCGGCGCATCAAGCCGGGCACTGAATGAACTGGCGCAGAAACTTATTGTAAGCGGGGGAGACACCCCTTCGTTTTTACACTATTCGCCACCGGGGGCAAAGCGCCCCTTTCCGGCGGCGCTTTGTGTCTCGGTGAATGATGAGGTGGTGCATGGCATTCCCAATGAAGGAGAGAAGAGGTTACAAGAAGGAGACATTGTCGCGCTTGATGCCGGTTTGATACACGATGGGCTATTCACCGATAGCGCGGTAACACTCGGAGTAGGGAAGATAGATGCGACGGCGAAAAGACTTCTTGAGACGACCAAAAAAGCGCTTGCGGTGGGTATCAGTGCGGTGCATGCCGGTGCCACAACCGGCGATGTTGGTTTTGCGATTGAATCATTTGTGAAGTCTGCCGCCGCGAATTTCGGCATCGTGCGCGAACTTGCCGGACACGGAGTGGGATATGGCGTGCATGAGGAACCGTTCGTGCCGAATTTTGGCAAGAAAGGAGAAGGCGTTATGCTGAAAGTTGGAATGGTGATTGCGATTGAGCCGATGCTAAACGAAGGCGGCCCGGCCATAAAGCTCGACCCTGACGGCTACACCTATCGCACGAAGGACGGCTCGCGAAGCGCCCATTTTGAACACACCGTTGTGGTAACCGAAAACGGAGCGGAGATTTTGACGCAGATGTGATATACTGACGATGCTATGGAAAAAACAGTCAAAAAATTGGCACAAGTCCCTAAGTGGGATATCAGTGGAGCGGAGCGAGTCGCTATTTGGCGTAGCGCGAAAGCACTCCTAAGCAAAAGGAAGGGAGCTTTGCTGAAAGAATACAAAAAAATGCGTCGAGAATGGAGATAGTAAAAAAGTAGTCGAATGGCATGATTACTTTTGACACAAACTGCATTATCTATTACCTCGAAAATGACCCGACCGTTGTTCCGATTGTGGAAGGGTTTTTGCATACACAGCCACGTCCGCTCATCGCAACGGTTACCGAACTTGAGCTTTTCAGCTTCCCTTTTCTGACTCCAGTTGAGACCGAGAGAATTGAAAGATTCATCGCCACCTGCACGGTTGTATTGCTTGATTCCCAAATTGCGCGTATCGGGGCCGGACTTCGACGTACCTACCGAATAAAAACGCAAGACAGCGTTATTGCGGCGACCGCGCTTTTTACCAACTCGACGCTTTTGACGAGAAATATAAAAGATTTCAAAAAGATTTCCAGCCTTTCGATACAGAACATTTGACGGTATAAAAAAGGCAAAGCTCGGAAAAATTAATTTCCGAGCCTCGTTGATTGAAAGAGCACAGCGGTACTGTACCGCTTTGATTTGGATTATGCCGTCTCCAGCATCTTTTCCAACTCATCCAGAGTGACCACCGTCGAGAAAGCCTTCACTGGCTTTGCCACGGGTGCCGGTGCAGACGCGGGAGAGGCTTTCGGCGCATCCGCCGTCTTCGTGGAATCTTTCATAGACTGTGTCGCCCCACGATTCCGCCACTTAAGACGTCGTTGATGACGCATCCGGAGGCCGTACGTCCTTCGCGTCTCCAGTCCGTGTGCCTCCCGCCACTTGTCGGTCAGCTTACGGTCGAATGCGTGGCGAGCGATGTCAATCAGCGTATCGAGGCTGATTTGGGTAGGTCGCTTGTTGGGATGCGTGGGACTCCCGTTCATCAGCATTTGCGCCTGACGAAAGAAGTACCAGTTGTCGACGAGCGGATGTTCTCCGTCTTTCCCCAATTCGTACCACGAGGCCGTGCGCTTATCCTCAAGCTCCAACCAGCGGATCATACGAGTGAAATCCACCATGTGCAATCCGCGGATGGTGGAATTAATGAAGACCCCCACGTGGTTTTGTGAATTACGGATGGTAATGATATCCGCTCCCACATACCTCGCGGCTCGCGGCATGATGGAACTGTCCGACTTACAGACGAAGAGCTTAAGTGTGCGCCGCCTGCCCTTCACGAAAGCGTGAACGTCGTACCACCCCTTTTTCTCCTCCAGAAGTTTCCTGCAGAACTCTTCGCACTTCAGGAATTCAAGTTGGTCGGCATAGAGGTGGTCAAGCGCGAACCGAACCCAATCAACGACATCTTCCGGTGTAATGACTTTCGTGCACCGGTGCAGTGCCTCCACGATGAAAGCAAGCTCGAAGATATAGTCACCTTCTCTTGGGTTAGGGTTCTGTTCAAGCTTTTTCCTGCGCGCCATGCTCTTTTCAACATATTCGCGCAGTTTGGCTACGGCTTTCTGGCCGTCCTCACTCGTGGACTCGTACCGGCCGGCTTTCAGAAGAGTCTCGAAGATTTCAGCGAGCGTTTTCTCTCCCGCGCCTGCCGTGTACTGATACGAGAGTTGATGGTGCACGCACTGAATTGCCTTCTTGCTCCACTTCCAAATGAACTCATCGGCGTTTTTTAACCGACGATGGAACATCTTAATCAGTTCGGCAAGCTCGGTGGTTTTCACACCCCGAGTCGTGTCGCACCGGAGGGCCTCATTCACCATGCGCGCGATGATTTTATCTCCCATAAGCCCCAAGTCCTCCGCGACGAGGAGTGCGGAGCATGTATCAGGGAGGCGTCCTTCAGCTCTGTGTTCGTCGTATCGGCCTCCTCCGCACCCGAACGGCACTTTGCCTTCGGCGTCGAACTCTGCGTCCAGTCTCGTCGGGAGTCCCAGTGTGAATCTACCCGTTGACTTACGGGCGCCGGGGAATGCAAACTCCCCGTATGATTCAAATAGGTAGCGCGCCACATGCTCATCTTTATGAGCACCGACATGTTGGATACTTTCGGTGGCTGGAATTGGTGCCCGTTGCTTTGCAGTAGGCGCGGCAGAAACTGCGATCTTGGTAGTTGTCATAACCCGATTTTAGGAAAGAGGCGTTTTTTGTTGTTTGCCTCGAGTTTTCTACGGAAATAGTAGTCACCTTCTGTCGAAGAACCACCTCCAGGATTATCTCACATCTCGACTATGAAGTCAATATGCCGCAATCTTCAAAAGAAGCCTATACTTACGGGTACATTTTAACCTTTTGAACTATGACCACCGAGAACCCAGATCAACTCCTTCCCCCTCCCGATTTTGGTGAATCGGATAAGACGACTACCCAACCCATTGATACCCCTCCCGAACCACCCCAGCCGACGGTAGCGGATACTGTTGGTGAGGCCGTTATCAGCAACGTTGAAGCTACCATTCCCGAACCTGCGGCAGGAGATGCGGCAGCGGGGACTGAATCGGCCGAAACTGATGAAGACGAGATAACGTTTGACCTGCTTATTCAGCTCGATAAAAAGAATTTAAAGATTCTTCTCGGTAAAGTCAGCCCGACGGTGCTGGCTACCTCAATTGCGGGCATGGATACCGAGGCACAAGACAAAGTGCTCGGGGCTCTCTCAAAGGCCGTTGCGGACGCTTTGCGGGCAGAGATAGGAAAATTGGGGACTGTTTCCGACGACGCTGTTGAAGAAGCACAAGGTGAGGTTGTAGAGATTGCTGAAAATTTAGACGAAGAAGGTACCATTTCACTTGATGCCTTGTTTGAGGAGGAGTCGGAATCTGTTACACAGTCTTCCACACAACCTCTGTCGCCTCCCGCACCTACGATTGTTGAGCGACAAAAAACTCCGGAAGTGAGAAAAGCCGAAGCGCTTACGGACTATTTTGGAGTGGTAGAAAGCGGAACAGATTTTCTGCGTAAAATCGTTGATATGCCGCGCAGTGCCGCACTGCGGACAAGCATTGAGCTTTCGGAACTTGAGCAACTCTCGGGAGAACTGTCTCAAAAAATCCTTGACTTTTTTGACCTAGTTGACGCGTGGGAGAAAGAGAATAAAAATCGGCGAGAGATAGTGGAGTCCGGAGAAAAATTCATAGTTTCCGCTAAGATTCCATCCGGTTGCCAGGGTGCGTTTCGTACCATCATGAACTTCGCCGTTCGTCAGAAACTTGGGCCGTCCGTGGAAACTCTCAAAGCTCCTCTGGAAACTAAACCTGATACATCCGCTTCCAAACCTCCGCCGGCCGGAGGAGGAACGGGAGAGACGCTTCCCCCATCCACCCCGCGCACACCGCTCGGCGCCGCGGAGATAGTGGCTTATTACAAAGCCGGAAAGGCTGCGGCGGGAATTAAAACGAGCTCTTCAGCCAGCGAGGGCACAGCACATACGGCTTCGCCTACAAAAGAGGAACAGGAATCGGTTGAACCCCCTGCAGAAAAGCTCGGGTACCGCTCCAGCCGATGGTGGAATCCCAACCGAAAGAGCGCGCCTGAAACGGCTCCTGCCACTCCGGCCACGGTCCCACCGGCCGAAACGGCAACCACTCCGTCTGTCCCAACACCTGAATCAGTTCCGATTCCTCCAGTTGCAGCCCCAGCTCCAAAACCGGAAACCGCTCCGCTAGCAGAGCGAACAACTACCGGTTGGACGCCGGAGAAAATAGCAGCGCTTACGTTTGAAGAGGCGTTGCAGGTTAAACCTGAATACCTCAAGGAAGTATTCCGACTTATCAATATGGATGTGGTGTCCGCAGCCCTTACCGATATGTCGCCTGAATTGGTAGAAAAGACCAGGCAATCCTTAACCGAAGAGGATAAGGTACGTTTCGATAGGTTGCATAGTCTTGAACTGCTGAACACGCAGGTTGTCGTAGATGCCGCTCGAAGAAAAATAGTTGAGAGAGTTCAAGCGGAATTAAAAACTAGCATTTCTTCCGCAGAAGCTGAAGCACCATCCATAGTCTCTGAAAAGATCGGTGGGGGCTGGACTCGTGAACGGATTGAAGCGCTTACGTTTGAAGATTTAGCGGACTTAAATGATGATGATTTGCGTATAGTGGTTCAAAATCCTGAATTGGGTGCATGGGGATTTGGGATTGTTATACGAGGGATGCCGGAAACTTTTATCAATAGAATGCGAGACATTGTAGGTGACGCAGATAATTTTGACCGGGCTCTCGAATATCCTGCAACTGTTGAAGATGTTAGATACGGACGGGAACGTTTTGTGCAAACCATTAAGGGAGAACTCTTAAAAATATTGCAAAAAGAAAACCCGCCAAAATCATAGTGTGAGGACATTACTCATTAACTCATTTCAATGGACACACCACATCACGCAAAGACACCTGACACTCCGGAGCAGCCGCCGCCGGCCATCGCGCAGGCGGGCAACCCTGTTGAGCGACCCGCAGGCACAGTGAGCGCGGAATGGAATATGGATGTTGACGCCATGCTCAACAGGCCGGGTTTTGCCGCCTTTTTGGAGAATTATTCCGATGCGGAGAGTTTAGAGGTGACGGATGAGAACAAGGAGGAAATAGGAGCGCGTTTCCGTGCTTTTGAGGCGAGCAAAACTGTCGCACGGCAGTTTGAAACGGCTATGAATCAGAAACTTCAGGCCGAAGGAAAGGGCAGGATGAACGCACAGGAGCGGCAAGCATATAAAGACTATGTAGTCGAGGTCGCGGCAAGAAATCCCGACGAGCTTCTTGACCTCCAAAATGACCTCCGCGCACTCGAAGAGAATCCCGAAAAGATTCGCCAAAAGGAGGCGGAGCTCGCTAAACTTAGGGAGGACTGGAGCGCTGATAAGATTAAGGCTGGCATCACCGAGCTTGCGACCAAGAAAGCAGCCGTTGAGAGGTCGCTTGACGACGCTTATTCAGTTAAGGAGTCTGGTTTGCAGAGATTTTTCTTCAACAACTTTGGCGCGCGATTTAATGTAGGTAAAATAGCGAGAAATGTCGATCAGAGAATAGCATTGACCGCCGAGCTAGAGGAGGTGGATTCGACCATCAAAGAGGCCGAAGAGGCACTCACATCTGCCCCGGAAATCATTGCCGATACCCACCGCGCGCTTCATAGAGCAACTGATAAACTGGAATCCGCTCAAGAAAGCATATTCGCAGGCAATAAAGCGGCGCAAATGGTGCGGGAGCGGCTTATTTCCGAAGCGCACAAACGATGCGACAACTCACTCGAATCAATGGATATCGGCCTCTTGCAAAGGGCCGCGGAGCAATTTACCGCGGACGAGAAGCTCGCTGAAGCAGGTACTGACTATCTTGATCTCGGCGCGGATCCGGGTTCTGCCGAAGATTACAAGCAAAAGCTTAACGCACAGATGGAAAAAGTGATTTCCGTCGGCATTCTCCGGGCACTTGAAACACTTCCCGCGGGAGCTATCCAGTCTCGGCTTGAACGCGCGCTTCGCACATTCACGAAACTCACGGAACAAGAACTCGGATTCAAGGACAAAGACACAGGCAAGGAATTCGTGCTTGGTGTGCTCCGCGATGCAGAAGAGAATGCCCGCAAGAAATCAAAAGGCAGTGGTAAAAGCATCATGTTAAAGCACTTAATCTCTAAATTATCAAAGACAGGCGGCGCCATAGCATAAATATATATGAATGACCCACTCACACAATTTGAACTCCTCCTTGAAGCAGGGAAGCTAAAGGAGGCCAAAGAGATGCTTGGAGAACTAGCAAACCGCGACTTAACCCCGAAAGAAGAGGTCGAGGCGAAGGTCTTGCAGGCACGCCTGTCTATCAAACTCACTAATGCCATCGATGAGGCCTATATTGAAACGCTCGATCAATCGATTGAACAACTGAAAAAGCTGCAGGCCAAAGGCCGAACCTTTTTTGAAAAGGTAAAGCTTGCAAAAACAAGAGCCGAGCTTTCGAAGTAAATCTCCGAGGATCTGATCCTCGGAAGTCAGGCCCTATCCTTAATATCCAAAATGCATCCCAAATACGGCACCATTTACGGTGTTTCGTGGTATTATATTTGGATAGATAATTATTTTAGTTTCCCTAATTTTAGGATCCTTCCGAGGATCTGATTCTCGGAGATTTTTTTAGGTTAATTTTTATGGAATCCGGCGCCTTTATTCCAGAAAAGACCAAGTTTTCTTCTCCCGAGGAAGAACTCACGTTCTTGCGTGAAGAAGTAACGCGCAAAGAAAAAGCGCTTGCTGAAAAAGGGGTGTCGCAAGAGCGCGAAGACGTTATCAAAGAGGCCGTGAGCGCCTACGCGGCAACGAAGGTGGCCGATGTACTCTCTCCAAAGATGGAGCTTCCGGGAACGGAGCAACAAGCAATTGTTCTCGACCTCTCGCCCGAGCCTCACGACAAGCAGATTGAGTCGCTCCTCACCATTTTGCAGGAAAAGGGAGTGCGAAACGTCTTTGACGTCGTGGAGAGGATGCATAATCCCCATCTCTATGACGACCTTCACCGGTTCTTGGTGCAGTACATCCAAAAAGGTTTGCCCGTGAGGAACCTTCCCGAGAAAAGCCCGCTCTGGCGGCCCCTCCACATGGCCCTCTTTGAAATATCACTCCCCGAAACTACCAAGGAGGAAGCAGAGAAAGAGTTAAAGTCGCTCATCGCGGGCATGGAGCAGTTTTACCAAGGGATGCTTTCCGTAGCGGACAAGGGGAAAGGAGATACGTTTTTTAGCGTGGAGATAGCCAACGCGAACGGTAGCGACGAGATTATCTTTTATGTATCGGTTCCGATTTCGAAACGAGCACTTTTTGAGAAACAATCGAAATCGCTCTTCCATAATGCGAAAATTCGCGAAGTCAAAGATGATTACAATATCTTCAACGAAGCGGGCATTTCGCTCGGTTCGGTGGCGACCCTCTCGAAGAATCCCATTTTCCCGCTGAAGCTTTACGAAGAATTTCAAGTGGACCCTTTGAACGTGCTCCTCCACAGCTTCTCAAAGATTGACCGCGAGGGAGAGGGGGCGGCAATCCAAATCGTGCTCCGTCCGCCGCAACACGCCTATGGCAAACGCTATGAATATGCGTTGCACCAGATTCAGAAAGGCATACCTGTTCGAAAGGCCATCGATATCCCGTTTACGTTTGCCGGCCAATTCTTCAAGGCGATAAAAGATGTAGTGTCCAGCGAGGAGGAAAAGCTTCGGAAAAGACAGAAAGAGGACAAACAAGGTCCTAAAGTGGACGAGCTTGCCGTAGAAGAGATCAAGAAGAAAGTCTCCGCGCCGATGCTCGAATGCACGCTCCGCATCGTAAGCTCCGCGGGTACGCGAGAGGCTGCGGCAGAAATACTTTCCGACCTCGAGGCGTCATTCAACCAGTTTAGCAGCGGGACCGGAAACGAACTTAGGTGGAAACGCCTCGAAAAGACGGCACTCGGGAAGCTCCTACGGCAATTCAGCCTCCGGCTCTTTGATGAAAACACGCTCTTCCCCCTCAATATTAAAGAGCTCACCACCATGGTGCATTTCCCGTCCACGAAACTGAAGTCCGCGCCTGCGCTGAAGCAAGCGAAGGCAGGCACCGCTCCGGCGCCGGTTGGGCTTCCAAGCGCGGGGCTTCTCCTTGGGGTCAATCGGGTGCGCGGGGACGATACAAAGATCTATATGACACCGGATGACCGTTTGCGCCATTTTTACACTATCGGTCAAACCGGAACCGGAAAGACCACCTTCCTCAAAAACATGATCGCGCAGGATATTGCGAACGGGGAAGGTCTTTGCTTTATTGACCCGCACGGTGTTGATATTCTCGATGTCCTTGCCATGATTCCTAAAGAACGCTTTGAAGACCTCATCTACTTCGACCCCTCCAATACCTCGCGTCCGATGGGGCTCAACATGCTTGAATACGATACTCGGTTCCCCGAGCAGAAAACCTTCGTCGTGAATGAAATGCTTTCCATTTTCGACAAGCTCTTCGACAT
>CAZOIN010000124.1:0-2245 GCA_964579985.1 uncultured Candidatus Saccharibacteria bacterium | reverse complement strand
GGAGCCTGTTCGCCGTACGTGTAAAAGCCGATAAGCGGCACGTCTTTTCCGAGTCCCTCCTGGATCGCATCGATCTCATCGCCTGCCCGCTCGCCGAAAAGCTTGTTTCTGGCGATACAGTTGAAGATGATGACCGCTTTGGGCTTTCCTCCGTCAAGCTGCGCCAGGGCGTTTTCAGCGGCCAACCTGGCCACCTTGACCGCTTCTTCGCGGCTGCCAATCATAAGACGTATTTCGGAACCTTCCGGAATTTCAGCGGCACAGGTAATGGAACCTTTCTCATCGACGGTGAGGGGGTCACGGATGAGGAACTCTTCGCTTCCCTCCACCTTCATTCCAAGCGGATAGGTGATAGCCAGCTTTGCCAGTGTCTCGGTTCGAAGTTCCACGACGTGCTCGGCGCCGAAATAATCTTCATAAATCTTGATAGCGGGCTGCCCGTTAAGCTCATGGAGGATTGAGCCGCTCGATTTGGTGACTTTCCTCGGCGTGCCGATCGGGATCCATCCGTGCTTCACTCCGATACCCATTCTAAACTTTCCCTGAAGGCCGAGTCCGACTACCGCGCCTGAATACACGTTGCCATTGAGATATTGATAGGTCTTTTTGAATTCAAAGTCGTCGCCTGCGGCGCCGCCAACCAGCGGGAAATGACTCCCTAGGCTTTCCAAAACACCTCGAACGATATCCGCTCCATTCCCGACAAGCACATCCGGAAACATCAGAAAAGCGTCCAATTTCCCGCCCGGAGCCTGCTTCTTGACCGCATCGGCTGCAGCTTTTCCGGCCTTTTTCGCTCCATCGGCGATATGTTCACCTACGCCTGCAAAAAAGGAGATATCATCCGATTTGAGAGCCATTATCGCAACTGAATGGCGCTTGGCCGGTCCCACTGTCGTGATCTCTCCTGCGGTCGAGCAGCCTACGAGCGTGGAGCCTTTTGAGACCGAACGGACGCCTTGGAGCATCTTCTCCTGATCATACTGCACTGAAGAGAACACCAGGATGACATTCGGATCCGATGCTCCTAACTTATCGATTGCATCCTGACAGGCATTCGCACCTACGGCGTAGGCGTCTTCCCCGTCAGCTATGCCGACACTTGCGTTGATGGACATGGAGGGAAGTTAAAAATAAAAAACCAAAAAAGAGATCGTCTTTCGTGTAGCTAGTATACCAGAACAGGAGAATTGCCGCTGTGGACAAGTCCCCACTCTAGTTACGGGTCATTTGTCATTTAGCGCCAACTTCTGGAGCTCTCGAATCTCATCTCGCAACAGAGCGGCGGTTTCGAAGTCTAGGATCTTCACCGCGGCGTTCATTTGTATCTTTTTCTCTTTCATCAGCTGTTCGAGCGTTTTGTACCGCATGGCTTCCTTGTCTATTTGAACTAGCCGAGAAACCGCCCTCTCATGCTCCTGCCCGATCGATTCGGTGATGTCATGCACTTTTTTGATAATGGTCTTCGGGGTAATTTTGTGCTTTGTGTTGTACGCCACTTGAATAGATCGGCGGCGATTCGTCTCCCTCATCGCCCGCTCGATAGAGCCAGTGACCACGTCAGCGTAGAGAATGACTCTTCCCGCAACATTGCGCGCCGCTCGTCCGATAATCTGGATAAGCGAAGTTTCCGACCGGAGAAATCCTTCGCGGTCGGCGTCCAGAATGCCGATGAGCGAAACTTCGGGAAGATCGAGCCCTTCGCGAAGTAGATTGACGCCAACCACCACATCGAATTTCCCTTTTCGGAAGTCCGAAAGAATGGTGATTCGGTCAAATGTTTGCACGTCGCTGTGCAGATATTCGGCCTTGATCCCCTTCTCCTTGAGAAACTCTGTCAGGTCCTCCGCCATCTTTTTCGTGAGTGTCGTTGCGATGATTCTCCCACCCCTTTTGATATCCTTTTCCGCTTCAACGATAAAATCCTGAATTTGACCTCCGTATCGCCCTTTTGCATTAACGGGACGGATCCCCACCTCGGGGTCAATAAGTCCGGTCGGACGGATAACCTGCTCGACTATCTGCCCTTTTCCTGCGATAGCACTTTTCTCAAACTCATAGGGACCAGGCGTCGCCGAGGTAAAGAGAATTTGTCCGATGCGTTCCTCGAACTCGTTAAATTTGAGCGGGCGGTTGTCCTTAGCCGAAGGGAGCCTAAAACCGTGCTCCACCAATGACTCCTTGCGAGCCTGATCTCCGGCATACATGGCGCGAAGCTGTGGAATAGTGACGTGCGATTCATCGA
>CAZOIN010000123.1:0-6204 GCA_964579985.1 uncultured Candidatus Saccharibacteria bacterium | reverse complement strand
ACTCCCGTTTCCCCGACCCCCTTCCCCTCTCTCCGCATTCATCCCCGCAGCAAGCTCGCGGGGAATTCTGCGGGGAGATTAAATCGACAAAAATTACAAGCCACGTAAGGAATCCGAGCGTCCCAGCACTTCCCATCGTTGAACCCGATCCATACATATAAATAATTATGTGAGTGAATAAGAAATATAGTATAGCACTTGGCTAGCGCATTATAATTTTTGTCTGCGCAAAAGTACGGCGTTACATGCCACAATTATTGTACTTACGGACATAAGCACAGCGGCAAGCCATGGCTCCAGAATGATGCCCTTGAATGCCAATGCGCCGGCCGCAAGCGGGATAGCGACTACATTGTATCCGGTGGCCCAGAAAAGATTTTGAATCATCTTGTTGTAGGTAAGACGCGAAAGATTAAATATCTTGGGAATATCGCGCGGATCGTTTCTAACAAGAATGATTCCCGCTGACTCGATGGCTACAGTGGTACCCGCACCAATCGCAATACCAAGATCGGCTTGTGTGAGAGCCGGGGCGTCATTTATCCCATCGCCAACCATGGCGACTTTCTGGCCTTTGCTCTGAAGCGATTTTACCTTCTCGGCTTTTTCTCCGGGCATGACACGAGCAAAATACTGATCGACGCCAAGTTCCTTTGACACCCATACAGCAACATCTTCAGAGTCTCCGGTAACCATGGCCGTCTTAACACCAAGAGCTTTAAGTGTTTTGATAGCCTCTCGAGATTCTTCTCGGATCACATCAACGAGTGCAATGCTACCAAGCAGTTTTTTATTGGCAATAACATGAATGATGGTCTTTCCTTGTTTTGAGAGAGTGTCTATTTTATTTTTATATTCCAATGAGATGCTGATGTTGTTCTCCGTAAGAAAACTGTCATTGCCAACATAGACTTCGCTGTTATCTATACGGCCTTGTGCACCCTTGCCGGCAAGGCGAGAAAAATCTTTCACCGCTAGCAATTCAATTTTTCGCATCTGCGCTTCTTTCACCATTGCCTTTGCTAATGGATGTTCCGAGCGACTATTAACTGATGCGGCGGTTTTAAGAACTTGATCTTCGCTCACGCCGATATTGGGAATAATTGTATCCACACCGAACTCTCCTTTGGTAAGCGTTCCTGTCTTATCAAAAAGCACCACATTAATATTTCGTGCCGCTTCAAGTGCCAAGCGTTGTCGCACCAAGAGGCCGTTACGAGCCGCCATAGTCGTTGAGATAGAAGCGACTAATGGAACTGCAAGTCCCAAAGCATGGGGGCACGTTATTACAAGCACAGCTACCAATCGCTCCGTTGCTATTGCAATACCGGCTTCAGCTAAGAGCCATGTAATAAAAGTTATTGCACCTCCTACAATCGCAATGATGGTGAGATAAAAGGCGGCACGATCTGAAATCATTTGCAGACGCGACTTCGACGCTTGGGCGTCAGCGACCAATCTCATAACTCCGGCAAGAAAAGTCTGCTCGCCGATCTTTTCTATCTCCACTTTGAGACTTCCATCGCCATTAATTGCGCCGGCGATAACCATATGGCCAACACCTTTATCTACCAGCTTTGATTCGCCGGTGATGATGGATTCGTTGAGTTGAGAATTGCCTTCAATAATTTTTCCGTCAGCCGGTATCTTTGCACCGGGCTTTACTAAGACGAC
The DNA here is from genome assembly GCA_964579985.1 of uncultured Candidatus Saccharibacteria bacterium. GTDB lineage: Bacteria > Patescibacteriota > Minisyncoccia > Phycocordibacterales > UBA10002 > UBA10002. The sequence goes on along the minus strand of CAZOIN010000123.1, from coordinate 4,530 downwards.
ATCGGCAACCCTAAGTTCGTTGAGCGGAATTATCTCCGTCTTATTACCTCGTATAACTTCGGCCTGATCCGGCAAGAGTTTTGCTAACTCTTTTAACGCTCCTTGTGCACCTTGCACCGACCGCATTTCAATCCAATGCCCAAGAAGCATGATAGCGATTAGGGACGAGAGTTCAAACAAAAGATCATGGTTAGTCCCCGAAAGTATTGAGAAAAAGCTGTAAAGATAGGCCGCACTGATAGCGATAGCAATCAAGGTCATCATGCCCGGCAATCGAGCCTTCAGTTCACGATAGGCACTGGTTAGAAAAATCAGGCCACAATAGAAAAAGACAACGCTTCCTAAGGCGAGCAGAACATATTGCGATCCGGCAAATTGCGGTGCTTGTATCTTAAATATCGCCGAAGCCATTTCCGAATAGAAGAAGATCGGAATGGTCAAGGCCAAAGCAATCAAAAACTTCACGAGAAAGGAAGAAGTTTTGTGTCCTTCATGCTTATTGTGTTCGTGATCTAAGGGTTTTGATTTTTGTTTGGTCGGAACAAGATTCATACCGCACTCCGGACACATGCCCGGTTTATATTGCACAATCTCCGGATGCATCAGACATGTATACATCGCTTTCATACAAAAAGTATATCAGGTGATAACCAGAAAATCTCCTCTGTTGAGGGATTTAACAGAAAAAATCTCATTGACGCGCCCGGCCGGACTCGAACCGGTGACCTCTCCCGTGACAGGGGAGCGCTCTAGCCAGCTGAGCTACGGGCGCATTGCTTCACTTCCAAATGGAATAGAGCGATTAAAAATGTAGCAAACTTTATGGCCAAACACAAACCCCTCCCGACATGAAGTCGGGAAGGGTTTGTTAAAAAAGGAAATGACTCAAGAACTACTTTGTCATCTGCTTCTGTCCTTTTGAAGAAAGCTTCTTGTCTCCTGTGAATTTATTGGTCATTTTAGTAACAATTAATTCGCTACTAACGGCAGGTTGGTGGTATCGGCGCCCATCAAACCGCGCGTTAAGAGTAACAGGCCGCGCCTCTTTTAGAAGAGGGTAAAAAGTGCAGCGTAACAAAGTCCATCGCTCGGCAAGGGGTGCGGCAAAAAAAGTGAGATGCAGAGCCTCAACTCGGAATCTGCAAAGGGACTTGTCAGAGCTGTCAAGCGAGTGACGTAATTTTTTTGATGCCGGTGAATGGAGTCGCACCATTTTTTAGGGTTTATGAGTCCCTCGTTCTACTGTTGAACTACACCGGCGAAGATTAAATACTAATACGCTCCGTAAAAGAAAACAAACTGCATCGCAGTTTGTTTTCTTTCTCAATCTTGTTGCGGGGCCGGGAATCGCACCCGGAATCTCAAGGTTATGAGCCTTGCGAGTTACTGTTACTCCACCCCGCGGCAAGGTTGTAGTCTACCTCAAAAGTCTGAAATAGCAAATGAACCCCGATACCCAGCACTTCAATTTGTTCGAATAACTATGTATCTGGACCCAGCTTCAAAAGCCCGTTCAGTCAGAAGCATGGGCAAGGCCGGTGTTGGTACGGGGTCGAATCTTCGTAACCGCAGAATTTTTGAGTACAAGAAATTCGTGCGGACGAAGATTAGATATAGTGGAATTCACGAAACACCTCTTCGTAGAGCTTGATCACCCGCCTTGCTTCCCTATCGGTAAGTGCAAAGGTACTTCCTTCATGCGCGATTCGATTGCGTACGGCGTGCGCTTCCCATGCCTGATCAAGGGTGATGAAATCGCTTTTCTCCACGCCCTTCAGCCGTTCTCCGAGAGAGTCACCGTGATAGCCCATGTGGGTAACCATCTCGTCCAAAAGCACGTCGGCTTCAAGCACCGCGAGACGCCAGTCGCTCTCCCGATCGGAATCAAGACGAATCACGACCTGCTGCCACCGTTTCTCCGTAAGGTTTTCGTCATGCCCGCTCTTGCCGCCATCTGCCTCGTAGCCGGTACCGTGCCCGTTGTTTCCCTGAGATGTATCCTCGTGCTTTGTTTCGTGCACAATCTGTTCAATGCGCAAAAAACAGTAGGCGATACCGGTGATGAACACGAGGGAGAGCACGGTTGAGTATGGGGTGAGCCAGTCCAAAAAGACAAAGACCTGATCCTTGACGTGTAACAAGGGAGCCACCGCTTGCGGAGTGAAAAATACGCTAAATCCGTTGGAAGGCATAGAAGATGTTTAGATTATGAGGACTCGAATCTCTTTCCCAATTCGAATAGTAGTTGATCGTTTCCATACCCGGCCATAATTTGGAATCCGAGAGAGAGCTTTTTCCCCTCTCGCTCTACAAAGCCGGAAGGAATGCTGATCGCGGGTATCGCCCCGATGTTCGCCGGTACCGTGAAGATATCCGCGAGGTACATGGAAAGCGGGTCTTTGGTTTTTTCTCCGATCTTAAATGCTGGCGTCGGTGTGGTGGGGGTCACGATGATGTCCACGCTTTTGAATGCTTCGATGAATTCTTTCTCGATCATTGTGCGCACGCTGATTGCCTTCCTATAATACGCGTCATAGTATCCGGATGAAAGCACATAGGCGCCGAGGAGGAGCCGGCGCCGCGCTTCTCTGCCAAAACCCTCTGCCCGCGTTTCCATATAATCGCCTAGGAGCGACTGTGTGTCTTTGTGAAAGCCGTACTTCACCCCGTCAAAGCGGGAAAGATTGGTGGAGAGTTCGGCGGGCATCACCACATAATACACCGCGAGCGAATGCGGGACGGTGGGAAGCGCAATGTCTGTGATGGTGCATCCAAGCTCTTGAAGCTTTTGGACGGACTCGTTAAAATTGGAGAGTACATCTTGGTCAATACCTTTCATGTCGAGAAAATTGCGGGGAACCCCAATCTTTAAATTTCGGATTTCGGATTTCGGATTTCGGATTTTTAAGTCAATTGAAGTGCTATCAAGCGGATCACGGCCTTTAATCGCATGAAACAGCAGTTCATTGTCTTCCACCGTTTTCGTGATCGGCCCAATGATATCGAGCGATGAGCCCATAGCGATAATGCCGTGGCGGGAAATGGAGCCATACGTCGGCTTGCTTCCCACGACATTGCAAAAAGCGGCGGGCTGGCGCACCGAACCTGCCGTGTCGGTTCCAAGTGCGGCAAGCGCGAGCGAAGCGCCGACTGCGGCCGCGGCTCCTCCGGACGAACCTCCGGGAACGCGGCTGGTATCAAACGGATTTTTGGTCGGCCCGAAGCAGCTCGTCTCCGTGGAGCTTCCCATGGCAAATTCATCCATATTCGTGCGGCCTAAGAATACCGCTCCCACCACCTTAAGCTTGGAAACGGCAGTACCGTCATAGGGCGCGACGTATCCTTGGAGAATCTTTGAGGAAGCGCTTGCGCGTCTTCCTTTCACGAGAATGTTGTCTTTAAGTGCGATGGGGATGCCGGTCATGACGCTCGCCCTACCGGATGCGATAATTTTGTCGGCTTGTGCGGCTTGCTCGCGCACATCGTCGAATACTTCAAGGTAGGCATTGAGGTCTTTATTCTTTTTCTCAATTTGCGAAAGATAGGCTTCGGCGAGCTCGACGGCAGAATATGCGCCCTTCATAAGAGCCTCATGAGCTTTTTTTATGGTAAGCGATGTGAGATCAATGGACATAAAACGTGTAGCGTGTAGCGTGTAGCGGAGAATTATTCTGGCGCTACACGTTATACGTCTTGCGTTACAGTATCTTCTTCACCCGAATGTAATTCCCTTCCCTCCTCGGCGCCGCCCCGACCAGCGCCTCTGTGTAGATTCCGCTTTCATGCGGACCGCTGGCTGGCGAATTGTCTTCACGCATCACATTTACGGTCGCGATGATAGAACGTGTCTTTTCACTGGAAGTAGCCGAGACCTCTTGGATCGCGGCAATATACTCTAAAATGGAATCGAATTCCTTACGCATCGTCTCTTTTTCCGCGTCAGAAAGCGCGAGCCGTGAGAGCGACGCAAGTTTCTCAATATCCTTAATTTCCATCATGAAATAGATGATACCACACAATTGAAAACCGTAAATTCATTACAAAAAAACCCAAGAGGCGCTGAACCTCTCGGGTTTGAAAAACCGGCAACGATTAACCTTCTTGTTTGATCCGTAAACGAATCTTCTCCAAAAGACTTCGGTAGGGATAGAACGGATTGGGAATCTCTTCTCGCAAATACTCTGTTCCCGTAATCCTCGAAGAATTGTGGGGATACTGATCGATGACTGTCAGTTTGCCCCACGCATCAGGGTGCAGTTTGCGTCCTTTACCTTGGGCGGTAAGAAGCCTCTGCACGTTACCTCGTACGAACGCCCTGGTATCAGCGGGTGGCGTATGTATGGCGTGTTCGATCATCTTATCGGACACAATTCGATTAACGAGACCTGCCTGACGCAGAGCGTAGTAGAGACCGTCATCCTGATTGAGGTTGTGATATTCCATATCCTGACTTTGGAGCCACTCGGCAGTATCGTGTGACGGACACGAAGCTCTCCAATCTTCCAAAATACGAAACTTGGTCACCCAATC
>CAZOIN010000122.1:0-3944 GCA_964579985.1 uncultured Candidatus Saccharibacteria bacterium | reverse complement strand
TCCTCGGAAACACTCTATAACTATGAACGTGATCTCTTAGTCTTCGAACGATTTTTGAAGAGCGATGTGCGCGTTTCTTTTGATAAAGTATCCAAACACACTATTGATCTGTTCAAGGCCTATCTTACTTCACGTGATAGAAAAACGGCTGATGGTATGGAGACATTTGAAAAATTGTCGGCAGGTTCAATCAATCGAACGCTTTCCAGTCTTCGGAGCTACTTTAAGTATCTCGTGGACATGGATTATAAGGCTCCAGTGGCTCCGAGTGCGGTTAAGCTACTTAAAATGCCGCGTACACACGGGCGCGTGGCTGAACTTGAGTCGTTGGTACAGCTTATTGAATCGCCGGTCAAATTTGAGAAGGACAAACGGATTGCACTCCGAAACCGGATGATGCTGGAAGTCCTATTCTCCACAGGTATGCGTATCTCGGAACTTCTTTCGCTTAATCGGGACCAAATCAACGACACGGGCAAGATTTTTATCCGCGGCAAAGGTAAGAAGGAGCGCTTTGTGTACCTTACCGATAGGGCCAAAGCGCTTCTCAAGGACTACTTGATTACGCGAGGCGACGACAATCCGGCGCTTTTCATCCCTTACAGCGGTAAAAATAGTGGAATGGCCAAAGTCCGCATCTCTCCAAATTACCTTCAGATGAAGATTAAGCGCTATAAGGAGCTTCTCGGCATCATCGTTCCCACTTCCGCGCACTCATTCCGACATGGCTTTGCCACCTATCTTGCTGAGCAAGGAGCGAACCCCGCAGCCATTCAAATACTTCTCGGGCATGAATCTCTTCAGACGACCACACGCTACGTACATGCCTCAGATAAATATGCCGAGAGCACGCATAAGGAGTTCCACCCGCTCAAGAAGTTGAAAAAATAGACATACAAAAACTCCCCAACTTGGGGAGTTTTTGTTAGTTGATCTTTGCTACTGCGATATCCGCCTTAGCCAACCTGTCTGACTTCTTCCAGCATTTGGATGAAGCAAACCAAGGGCTCGTACCTTCCTCATTGTAGAGCCATTTTGCATACGCAAGGTTGCCATCGAGCGTATGGAGATCAAATCCAAGCACTTTGGCAGTATCCTCGTGATAAAACTCATTGATCTGCATCACGCCAAGGTCTTCGGCGGTTATTTCACCGCGGAGCACCTTACCGCTCTTTCCAAGATGTCTGAACCTAGATTCGCATCTAGCGATTTCCGCCATAATGGGAGTGTCCTTGAAATATTCACGCACATACTGCTCAAGCGTAAGCGGCTGGTCAGCGAGAGAGGCCTGAACTTCAGCCTCCGTCGTGAAGAGTGAACCTGCAGCCATATCGGCCGCCGGAGCGCCGTAGAAAGTAGAGAGAAGAAATATCGCAGCGGTAGTTAATTCAATGGTCATGATTTTCATTTCCCATCGGCTCGCTTAGGAGATCCCTAGGCCTGCCGAAGGATTAAAAAGAACAACCAGACTTGCGTCTGATCATGCCGACCATACTAGCATGGATTTCACTCCCTGTCAATCCTTCGTGCATTCCTACCCCGCCGTCAACATGAAAATACGGCCTTGTCAGGCCATATAGGAATACCCTCGCAACCCGCTTGCTCAGTTGCCCCTTAAGCGCTTCGCGACAAGATATCCCACAAATCCTCGGACAGTGCCTTCGTCGGTCACCCTAAGTCCATTTTGCTTAAGCTCGCCCCGAATAGCGGCCCAATTCCCTCTGGTATAGGAGTGCAGATTGAACCAAAACTGAAAACACTTTTCCCAGCGGCCCTTTGGACGAAATAGATCAAGGATAACAATTCTGCCGTCCTTCTTTAGGACGCGCACCGTCTCCCCTATCGCTCGTTTTTTCACATCCTTGCTCATGTGGTGCAGTGCGAGAATCGAGACGACAGCATCGAACGATTCGTTATCAAAGGGTAGCGCGGCAGCATCAGCGCATTGAAATGAAATAGTGTTTGCGTTCTTTCGCGCTTCTTGGAGCATGTCCTCGCTCGCGTCAATGCCGAAAAGCTGAAGCAGAACGCCAGAATTGTCCCGAAACAGCTTTAAAAATGTGCCGGTCCCGCATCCCACATCAAGGATGCGTTCATGCGCTTTTGGTTTGAGGAGAACAAGCGCCTGCTGATAGACACGCTTCACCCCCATGCCTGCCATGAGCGTGGTGTAGAGGCGAGATCGTATGCCCGTGATGGTGTCGCTGCCGAATTCGGTCATATCCATTGGGGAATGGGAAATGATGCATAATCAGCTAACAGATTTCTTCCGTACACCAACCGAGAAAGTGCTTCACCTTCAAGTTTGGCGTCGTCGAGCGCGTTGTGACTCTGTCCGCGCGTGGGAAGCCCTACATACTCCAAAATTCTGTCGAGATTGAGTGCTGAGTGATTATTTTTTCGCGGGATCTCCTTCCCCAGTTTAAGCAATTGATAGTAGGCGATCGAGTGAAGGTCTATTGTTCGATGCGCGAGCGGCCAGTTAAAGTGATAGCGGTGTGCCGTCTCCTGAAGGAAGTCGCGGTCAAACGATGGGTTCTGCCCAGCGAGCGTCCACTCCTTGCAGGTTTTCATCCATTCCAAAAATGCGAGTACTACTTCCCTATCGGTTTTTTTAGAAACATCCCGGATTTGCTCTTTATCGAATCCAGAAACCGTGAGTGCTTCCTTTTCAACATGCGCGCCCTCAAAGGCGCGGCACTCCATATAAAACTGGTTCTGCGGAGCATCAAAATCAAGCGCGCCAACGGAGAGGAGCGAGCAAAGTTTGGCGTCGACGCCCGAAGACTCTACATCAACGATAATCATGGAAAGTAGAAAGTAGCTGGTAATAGAATAGTAGCAAAAGGGCGGAAAAGCGACAACAGAAAACGCCCCGCTCAATTGTCGGGGCGTTTTAAGACATACGCTCTAGAAACTATTGATGTCGGCTTCCACTGAATTGAAGTCCGCGTCAGGTGAACCCACCTCAAGGGAATTGAGGTCCTTAGTGATACTTTCAGTTGTGTCAGCAGTAGAAGGTGGGAAATCACCAGTGATGCTTTCGGTACTGTCGGCCGACTGGTCGGTGGCTGTCTTTGAGGGCGGCGTACCAGGAAGCTTCCAATAGACGAGCGCTATGGCGATGAGAATGATGATTATGATTGCGATAAGAAGTTTTTTCATGGTGTTTCCTATTGGTTAGTCGACGCAGCGTCGCCCGACTCGGCTGATGCGGCTTCTTGCTCTACGGTATTGACATTTGGTATTTTGGCCAGCGTCGTTGCGGCATTTCTGACCGCTTCATGCGAAGCCTTCACCAAACCTCGAACTGCCGTAAGGTCCGTTCGAAGCGCTTGCCTCGTGGCTTCCACGGCTTGCCGAAGAGCTGCTTCCGTAGTTACATTAATGACATAGGTTTTTCCCGCTTGTACTGTCACGGCGGCGCGCGCCGTTGCGATGGCCGCCTCGGCGGAGGAAATCGCTCCGCGCGCGGCACCTACATCACGCCCCACTGCCGCGGCTTTATCGGCTCGAGAACTGATTTTCTGCAAGATTTCCTCCGCTTTATTCAGCACGTTCGAAAAATGCTCAACACGCCGGTCATTGATGTTGTCAAATTGCGCATCCAGTTTCTCGACGACAAGCTTCTTTCTCTCGTCCTTGATTGCTTGGAGCCGTATTTTAAGCTGCTCGCGCTTTTCGGCGATGCTCACCTTAGCGGTCGCTCGGCGCTCCTCAATCTTTCGCCTGAACTCTTCTCGATGAGCCATCACGGCCTCCTTCATTTCTACTCTCTTCCTCTCTAGCGTCTGCCGCATCTGTTCGCGCCGCTCCTTAATCTCGCCCCGCGCCTCCTCTTTTGTCGTGGAAGCGTTTCTTAGGGCCTGAATGTCGGTTCGGGCATCCTGACGCACCTCCCTTTTTGCATCGAGCGCGTCCTTCCGGATCGTCTTCACATCCTC
>CAZOIN010000121.1:0-1632 GCA_964579985.1 uncultured Candidatus Saccharibacteria bacterium | reverse complement strand
CGCCGCGAAGCCATGAAAGGTGTGCAAACGCACTTCATCGGCGCGGGAGCCCATGATATCGCGGAGCTTCTGCCTCATGGCTTTCACGCCCGCTTCGGTAAAGGTGATTGCCAAAATCCCCGACGGCGGCGTGTCGGTTTTTCGAAGTATCTGCGCGATGCGAAGCGTAAGTACCGTTGTCTTCCCCGTCCCCGGACCCGCGACCACCATCACCGGCCCCTCAATAGTATCCACCGCTTCTTTTTGCTTCACGTTCAGACGGTCATACTGCCCAAAAAACCGCGCATCACCAGCGCCTTTTTGACTCGCCTTTTTCACATTCAATATCTTGCGTTTCGGAGCCTTTACGGTCATGTCCGAGAGTATACCCCCACACCAACTTTGAAACAAAGATCGGTATGGTGGTATATCATGCAGAAAATATTTCATACCTAATTCTTGAAAAATAAGATTGACAACCAAAAGTCCTGCACTATACTACAAAAAGTGTACACAACACATGCTGGTTCTTTTACAATCCCGCATGACACACTCGGAAAGGAGGTGAACGGTATGAAAACTGATGTGAATATGTCTGCAGTTGAGGTTAAGGGGATGGCGATTGTCTCGAAAAACAAAAAAGACAGTTTGGCTATGAAGCGCAGGCCGGGCCATCCTCGCAATAGAATCTCTAAAACGGTGGAACTCGTTACGCCCACTTCGGAAGAAACAGCGGAAAAGGTGGAAAGAAATTATGAATTTCCGTCGTTGCTAGATTCATTCTTTAGGAAACTAGGCGAGGGTGAAACTAGAGTGCTACCTCACTCAGAGGTCACTGCTTTAAGCAAGCAGATTATTGGGCGCAATAAATCCAAGGCCAGGGATAACGCGCGAGTAAAACTTACCGAGCACAACCTTCGGCTTGTCGTTCTCTTGTCAAACGATTTCTGCGGTCGAGGAATTGACCAGCCCGATCTCATTCAGGAGGGGGTTATTGGTCTTATGCGGGCAGTTGATCTTTTCGATTACCGCAAAGGCTTTACATTCGCCACATACGCGTGGTGGTGGATTCGCCAAGCCATGTTTCGGGCAATCAGTAAACAAGCATCAACGATTCGAGTTCCAATCAATGTTCCTGGAGCGCAGAGGAAAGTTCTTGACTGTGCCGAGAAACTTGCCGAAAAATTAAGTCGGCCTCCCACCGAAGCTGAAATTGCGAAGTACCTCAAAGTGACGCCGGAGGTAGTCAGGAGACTTTTGGACTTTAGACATCCCAAAATGCTGTTTCTTGACAAGTCAATTGACAATGAAGATGGCGAAGGGAATCGCTACGAAACCATAGCTGACGAGCGGGCGGAAGACCCGAGTGAGTTAGCTAATCGAGCGATGGTGCATGACTCCCTGATGAGTCTCATTGAGAGGCTCCCATCACGGGAGCAAAGCGTAATTAAATTGCGCTTTGGGTTCGAAGGTGGAAAACCACACACGCTCGAAGAAGTGGGGCAGAAATTCGGCGTAACCCGCGAACGCATTCGGCAGATTCAAGAGAAGGTTCTACGCAAGCTTCGCACTAGGGTTCTGGGGCGGGATCGATTTGGCTACAGCTAATCGTTTCTCCGGCGTGTTATGGGTAAATATCTATAGCCGTCGCTT
>CAZOIN010000120.1:0-4211 GCA_964579985.1 uncultured Candidatus Saccharibacteria bacterium | reverse complement strand
CGTCTACGAGCCGTTCCGCAAAGAGAAGACTATTATCATCCTGCGAATCCGGCATCGAAAAGACGCGTACCGCTAAGTAGGTATGCGAGCCGCGGCGTTCGATCCAATACACATAAACGGACGGAATGTGTGTGCGAGAATTAGACGCTCGCATTTTTCAGTACCAGTATTCAATTTTTCTTGTTCCACAGCATATGTTACAATTGCACCATGACTATCAACACGGCAACACTCACAAACTTACTGCGGCAGACAGAAAAAGCTGCGCGGGTGGCGGTGCGTAACCGATTTCTGATGGAAACATATTTGAGCGCCATGGAGGCGAGGGCAGGAAAGACGACCCGCCATCGTTCTGCGCGCTCTCTCTTCAAGAAACTGGGAATTTAAATGCTTCACCTTGAAACAACGCCGCGAATTATATTTACAAGGTCCGACCTTGTAATGCGGGTACAATTCAATAGGTATGCGAGCCGCGGTGTTCGACTTCAACCACAAGAACCGTCCGCGAAACCTGAAAGATTTTGTAGAAAATACGATACACTCCAACACGCCGCCTCCACTTATTTTCTTCGCCCTTCAATTTCTCAATATCGCCCGCATAGGGATTGCTCCGCAGAGATTCAATCGCTTCGAAAATGCGACGTATATCCTCTTTGGGGAATTTCGCGGCACGCCGATTGACGGCATCGTCAATGCGTAAGTCCCAATTTTCGTTTGCATTCATCAAGGGTTAAACTCTTACCGTCAGCAAAGTTTCGTTCGGCGCGTTCAAAAGCACGCTTTTGCGCTTTGGTCATGGAAACTTCCTTGAACATACGTGTGGGTTGCGCGCGGAGCATCGCTTCATACTCCTTTCTCGGAATAAGCACGAGGTCCTTATGAGCCAAATGTTTTGGTATGGTGATGATGGTCATAGCGGCATGGTAGCATTTTCTTCAGTTCAAAACAAGAGAAAAATATCCCAAAATATGCTATACTACTCGCATGAAAAAGGCCGTAAAACAGGGGAAAAAGCCGTTCATGAAGTTTAGACAGTCCCTCTTTTGGGATGTAGACCCGAAAACCATCGACCCTGAAAAAAACGCCGTGTACATCATCGAACGCATTTTGGACTTCGGGGACGACAAAGAGGTGCGGTGGATGTGGGAATATTATCAGAAGGACCTCATTCGCAAAGTGGTAGAGACATCGCGCGTCTTGTTGCCGAAATCGAGGGCATTATGGGAATTGCTTGTGGCATAGATATGGAACAACAGAGCTTCCACTTTGAAGCGTTGCCGCCGGAAGCAAAACGGGCGATTGAATCTTTTTCACAGATGCCCATGTTCCGGACTGACAGATGGTATTTAGCCGGTGGCACCGCGCTTGCGTTTCAAGTGGGTCACCGGCGGTCTGTTGACCTTGATTTTTTTACCAGGGAAAAAAACTTTGACGAAGTGAAACTGGAGAGAACGCTTATTAATACCGGCAGTTGGGATACAAGTTCTTCGGATTCCGGCACGCTGTATGGGGAGTATATGGGCGCGAAAGTAAGCTTTATTGCCTATCCCTTTTTTGTTCCATCCGGTGTCTATGCCGAGTTTGGCATGATTAAGATACTGGTGCCTGAAGATATCGCGGTCATGAAAATCATCGCTATCAGCCAGCGATGCAAAAAGCGGGATTTTGTTGACCTCTACTGGTACGCCAAACATCGTGAGCCGCTCGAAGCTGTTTTGCAGAGGGTGCAACATCAGTATCCTGGCAAGCACTTGAATTTTCCGCACTTTATCAAAAGCCTACTCTATTTTGCCGATGCGGAAGCCGACCCCATGCCTACGCTCTTGTTCAAAGCGAGTTGGGAAGATATCAAAGCATATTTCAGGCACGAGGTGCCGCGCATTGGGAAAGAGCTCATGGGATTAAAGTGAGTCTCCTGTGTACAGCTACTTGGATAGCGCGGGTGTATAATGTTTGTATGTATCGAACGTCAGTACTCGCTTGTTTGGCGCTTTTTCTTGTAGGAGTTCCGGCTGCGCTTTTTGCGCAAAGTGCAGGCGTGGGAACGGAGCTCGTTATGACGATCCTTCCCGAGCATCCTCGTCCCAGAGAGGCGGCAACGGTGTCTGTAGAGAGCTACAACATTGACCTCAACCGCGCGGACGTCCGCTGGTTTGTGAATGACAAGCTCGTAAAGACGGGAATTGGTGTCAAAAGTCTCGAAACCGTTGCGGGGCGAGCGGGGGAGATAACAACAATCCGCGTCGTCGCGCTTGGAGAGAACGGCAATGTTTATTCCGCGAATATCGTTTTTCGTCCTGCGGAGGTCAATCTTTTGTGGCAAGCAGAAAGCTATACGCCGCCATTCTATAAAGGCAAGGCGCTTATGCCCTATCAGGGAACCGTACTGGTCGCGGCCATCCCCTCCTTTATGCGAGGCACGTCAGTCATGTCTTCAGCCTCGCTTATCTATACGTGGAAAGAAGGAGATGATGTTATCGGCGACTCTTCCGGAAAAGGAAAAAGTTTGTTTGTGTTCCGTGGCAGTGTACCCCTTCGCCCTAAGACCATTTCGGTGCGCGTGGAAAGCCCGGACCACAGCATGGTCGCGGAGTCCTTCGTAGACATCGTGCCGGTGGCTCCGCGCATACGTTTTTATGAAGATCATCCGACCTATGGCCTTCTTTTCGGGAAGGCACTCGTCGGCAGTTTTCTTCTCAAAGGAGATGAAACTCGCGTGAGCGCTCTTCCGTTTTACTTTGAAACAAAAGCGCGATCGAATCAGGAGATTTCTTACGATTGGCAGCTGAACTATCAGCCGCTTCCGAAAGAAAAGGCCTCGGCTGTAACGCTTCGCCGCATTGCCTATACCGCGGGAAAATCGGATCTGTTTCTTGAAGCGCGAAGCAGTGATGAGAATAAAACATTTCAAGCTGCGGAGGAGCGGCTCACGATAGAATTTCCCGAACAGACCTTTTTTGACACATTCGGAGGAGATGTATCGGGACAATAACACACTATGCGCACATTAGCTCTATACAGTCTTTGCTTCGTCGCATTCGCATCAGTCGGGTGGACGTCACTTGGCGCCTCGGTTGTGTATGCTTCAGGAGTGAATTATGTTCCTCTGGCGCCTATTGATGTGACCGGATCTGAATTCACCTCAACAACGTTCAAGCCAGAGTCTGAATGTAAAGCTCCTGACTGCTTTCCAAAGTATCTGCGTACCATTTACAACGTGGGGATTGCTCTCGCGGGACTTTTCGCGGTGTTCTCCATTGTGTGGGGCGGCTTTACGCTTCTTTTCACCGACTCGATACTTGGGCATAGCGAGGGCAAGGGAAAGATCTTGCGGGCGCTCGGAGGCCTCGTTATTGTTTATGCGTCGTATATCTTTATGAATACGATAAACCCCGCACTCGGGCGGGATCTCGACCTTGCGCTTAATTTTCCGAAGGTAACTATTCTGAAGGATCCGAGGAGTCTTACTATCGTTAGGGCGTCTGATGCACTGGAAAAAGCGCTTGCTGACATCAGCAAAAACCTAGACGAAACAAAAGCCGCGGCTCAAGCCCTCGAAGAACAGGGGAGAGAGTTTAGACTGGCAGCAGCTAACCCAAACATAACTCCTGCAGAAAAAGCGGAATTCTTGAGAAAAGCAGTGGCTGTAGAAACCCAAGCGGGAGCAACTAGAGATTATAATGTGACAAAAGACGATGTGCTAAAAGCTAAGGCTAATGGTAATGTTTTTATTGCTAACCTGACCTTGGCAGATACTACTACGAAAGTGCAGACCGAACTAGACGGGGTACAAAGTGCCATTACCGCGATAGATGGAGCTCTTACAAAACATCTTTCAATAATTGCTGCCGCCGGTAACAGTGATCTAGACCCGACTCATGCGAGTATGTACGCTGATTGGGTAAAGGAACTAATAACACAGGCCAATGCGGCGAAGCAAGATATGAGAACCAATGCGGAAGTATACAAAAATTCCCTTAGTACGAGGCAGTCCCACATTTTTCAGACAACCCTATACAAAGGGATGGTTGACAAAATAAACTGGGGGCAAACCTGGTAAGCAACAATCCCTATGTCCCGAAGAACCGAAATTATCATAGCGATCATGGGTGAAATACGATTGAACAGGCCTGTCATTCGTGATATCATGCGTGTATGAATGCTACACCTAATTACATCCAGGTTGATCCAACCATTTGTCATGGGCAGCC
>CAZOIN010000119.1:0-4606 GCA_964579985.1 uncultured Candidatus Saccharibacteria bacterium | reverse complement strand
ATTTGAACTCGGACCCTACGAACCCGAATCGTAGATACTACCGTTATACTACATCCCGGTAAGGGATTTGGCGCGCGGGCGTGTCGTAGATATTTACCCTGTAGTGAGCCGAATCTCCGAGGTTCTACTACCGGGGCTACCATTATACTACATCCCGTTTTTACCTGCGAATAGTAGCAGATTTTGCAAATTGAGCAATGCGCATTTGGTGCTATTCGAGGTGCATACCTTCTACGAAATACGGCTGGTAGTCATCGGTGAAGGCGACTTTCCTGCTGCCGATTGAAATGATTTTATCGCCCTTCACGGTTACCAGAAGCACCAGTCCGCGTCTGGTGTCCTTTGAGAAATTCTGATCAAATATAAAGTTGCCGAGACTGTAGGCGATGTACGCGCCTTTATATTCTTCGATTTCCTGCACAACATGAGGATGATGCCCTATGACGAGGTTCGCACCGGCATCTATCGCGAGCTTCGCTATCCGTTCCTGCTCCGCATTATGTTTCGTCTTGTACTCTTCTCCCCAATGGAAAGAAACGATCACAAAATCTGAAATTTCTTTTGCTCTCGCCACATCTTCCTTTAGGGTGTCATCGCTGTATCTTGAAACTGCCGGAGTGGAACTCGCGAGTCCTAGTGAGACAGGGAGGAGGTTGCTGTAGGCAAGAAAAGCTATTCGCGTATCCCCCACCGCTATTATTTTTGGCATGTGTGCCGCGTCGTAGCTCTCTCCCCCGCCGACGACCACGATGCCACCACTCGAAAGATTGGCAAGGGTGTCTTTGAAGGCCTGTTTGCCGTAGTCCCAAATGTGGTTATTGGCGACCGAGACCACATCAAATCCAGCATAAATAAGGCCCTCCAGTGTTTTGGGGTCCGCCCGAAAGGAGTATATGCTTCCTGACTTCACTCCGCGTGAGGAAATTGGATTTTCCAGATTAGCAAAAGCAATATCTGCGGATTCTGTAGTCGAAGCGATTTTTAGAAGGGGGAACCGATAATCCTTCTTCCTTGCCATGATCTCTTCGATGGAGCGCGAAAGCATGATGTCTCCCACAAAGACCATGTGGATTTCCCTGAGGTTTGCCTCAGCAGTCGGTTTTTGGCGGATCTGCCTTTCAGCCGAAAGGTGTCGTGCCAGAGATGGCCCCAAGAACGCTCCGATTCCGAAAGCGAGGAACGATATCGCTGTTAAAATACCCCAGCGCATCGCTTATATTCCTTGCCTCTTGAGCTCCTCAATGAGTTTTTTTGCGTCCTTCGAGAGCTTTTGGGGAAGATCGATGTTTATCTTGATGAGTAGGTCACCTCGCTTACTCCTATCGAGCGGAATACCCTTGCCGCGCAAACGAAGGATTTCTCCCGGTTTGATGCCCTCGGGAATCTTCACGGTAACCTTGCCGTCGAGTGTCTCAATGGTATATTCATCACCTAAAAGCGCGCTTGAGAGCTTCACTGAAAGATCCATCACAAGGTTGCTTCCCTCACGCCTGAATAGTGGATGCTTGGTAACATGTATTTTTACATAGAGGTCGCCTGCGGCGCCTTCGCGAATTGCCTCTCCCGCGCCGCCGAGCCTGACAACCTCTCCGTCTTCAATACCGACCGGCACCTTTACGACGATCTCCCCCTGTTTTCGCGTAACGCCCGATCCGTGACAAACAGCGCACTTTTCCGACGGTACCAGTCCCTTCCCCTCGCACTCCTCACAGGTTTTTGTAGTCTGTACAGGCCCGAAGATTGATCGGCGATTCTCTCGTATCTTCCCCTTGCCGTTGCAGGTCTTACAGGTTTCCATCTTGGCTCCCGGCTTTGCACCGCTTCCCTTGCAGGTGTCACAGGTAGTCGTCTTGCTAAGGAGGATTCGGCGCTCGGTGCCAAAAATGGATTCAGAGAAGGAAAGCTCCACATCAATTGAGATATCTCGTCCGCGACGAGCACGTTCACGTTGTCCGCCGAAGAAATCGCTGAAGATGTCACCAAGATCGAATTCGAATCCATTTGCACCCCCACCAAACCCCTGCCCCGAAGCAAAGTTTGAAAAGTCGAATCCCTCAAAGCCCTCGGCCCCTTCGGCCCCGCCTCCTCCTGCTCCGCCCGAAAATACCCGGCCATACGCATCGTACTCCGCTCGCTTCTTGTCGTCGGAAAGGACGCTATAGGCTTCGTTGACTTCCTTGAACTTCGCTTCATCGCCGCCCCTTTTGTCGGGGTGGTATTTATGCGCGAGGGTACGAAAGACCTTTTTTATCTCGTCCTTTGAGGTATTTTTTTGAATGCCGAGAATGTCGTAATAGTTTTTTGCCATAGGATTAGTGTAAAGACTTATTTCTCAACATGCAAGTAGAGTATTTAGAAGCGCATGACAATATGATGTGTGGATATAGGATGATGTGTTACTCTTGTTCTTAGTTAGTAGCACAGCGAATCACTCCACAATACAGCCGTGGAAGGGCGGCAAATTATAGTTATGGCAAAATTGACTAATATACCAACGGATGAGCGGACGCTTCGTCAGATAATGATAGTGCTCGAGACAATCCCCGAACTCAAAAACCAGGCATTGCGTAGGAAAATTGCAGAAAAGATCGAAAGGGTTCTCGCAGCTCGGGTGCTTAGGGTTGCAGCGGCATTCATGAGCTAACCCTTTGCTGATGGCACAGGCACCCTCACGCAGTAGGCGGAGGGTGTTTTTTTTGTTCACAGGATTTCCTATTTCGTCTCTGCGTCGCGGACAGGTCCCTCGGGATCCTTGTCGTCTTTAGGTGACTGCTGTGCCCCGCTCTGCGCATCGGGAGCGGGCTGTTGCTTGTACAGCTCCTGTCCAATTTTTTGAAGTTCTTGCGAGAGTACCTCGGTTGCAGTTTTAATCGCCGCACTGTCGGTACCGTCTTTCACGTTCTTCAACCCAGCAATCTTGTCTTCCACGGTTTTTGCTCCATCTGCAGGCACTTTATCTTTGTTGTCTTTAAGCGTCTTCTCTGCCGTGTAAATGAGCTGCTCGGCGAGATTTTTTACCTCGACCAACCCACGCTTCTTCTGGTCTTCATCTTTGTGCGTCTCCGCGTCTTTGCTCATCTTCTCAATCTCTTCCTTGGAAAGTCCGGAACGCGCTTCAATGCGAATTGACTGCTCCTTGCCGGTCGTTTTGTCCTTTGCTTTCACCGCGAGAATGCCATTTGCATCCACATCGAACGTTACCTCCACCTGCGGCATGCCGCGCGGTGCTGGTGGCAGTCCGTCCAGGATGAATCGCCCAAGTGATTTATTGTCTGAAACCATCGGACGTTCCCCTTGCACAATATGAATCTCCACCGAAGTCTGATTATCAGCGGCGGTCGAGAATACCTGCGAACGCGCGGTCGGGATAGTCGTGTTTTTATCGATGAGCTTGGTCGCAACGCCTCCTAAGGTTTCGATGCCGAGTGAAAGTGGTATGACATCAAGCAGTAAAATGTCCTTTACATCGCCAGCGAGAATACCTCCCTGAATGGCGGCGCCGATAGCAACGACTTCATCGGGGTTTACGCCCATGTGTGGCTCTTTGTTGAAGAATTCTTTGACCGCTTTTTGGATCATCGGCATACGGGTCTGTCCTCCGACCAGAATCACTTCCTGGATATCCGTGATCTTGAACGGCGAGGCTTCCATTGCGCGCTTGGTGATCACCATGGCGCGATCGATGAATTCCGTCGCAATTTCTTCGAGTTTGGCCCGCGTCATCGTAACGAGAAGGTGCTTCGGTCCGTCCGAACCTGACGTGATGAACGGGATATTGATCTCGGTCTGCACGGCGGTCGAAAGCTCGATCTTTGCCTTTTCCGCAGCCTCATCGAGGCGCTGGAGTGCGAGCGGGTCGGTGCGGAGATCGATGCCGTTCTCCTTTTTGAAGGTGTCGGCCAACCAGTTTACTATTCTTTGGTCGATATCGCGGCCTCCGAGATGCGAATCACCGTCGGTTGACTTCACTTCAATCACATCGTCTCCCACCTCAAGGATTGATACGTCGAACGTACCGCCTCCGAAGTCGAAGACAGCTATTTTCTCTTCCTTCTTCTTGTTGAATCCGTAGGCGAGCGCGGCTGCTGTCGGCTCATTGATGATGCGCTTCACCTCGAGTCCTGCGATTTTGCCGGCATCTTTAGTCGCCTGACGTTGCGCGTCATTGAAATACGCAGGTACGGTAATAACGGCCTCGGTCACCTTCCCCCCAAGACGCGTTTCGGCATCAGCCTTAAGCTTGGAGAGAATCTTAGCCGAGATTTCTTCGGGTCGTTCCCACTTATCGCCGAGCTTTACTTCAATGCCACCACTAGATGTTTTACGCACCTCGAACGGAACATTCTTAATGTCTTTCTGCACGCTCTCCTCAGCGAAAGTGTGTCCCATGAAGCGCTTTATCTGAAAAATGGTGTTTTTTGGGTTCGTGACCGCCTGCCTTTTGGCAAGAAGTCCCGCGAGACGCTCTCCTGTTTTTGACTGCGCGACGATCGAAGGAGTCGTCCGCGCTCCTTCGGCGTTCTCTAACACTCTCGGAGTCCCCCCCTCCATGACTGCCACAGCCGAGAAGGTGGTACCGAGGTCAATTCCAATTATTTTTCCCATA
>CAZOIN010000118.1:0-5828 GCA_964579985.1 uncultured Candidatus Saccharibacteria bacterium | reverse complement strand
GCCGTCGCAAAATCAAATCCCACTTCGGCTGATTTTGCCTGGGCATCAAAGGCAATCTCCATGGGCGACTCTGTTTCCAGTCGATCAAGGAGCCGGCGGGCGAAAAATGTGTCTTGCTCTTTCATGGTTAGCTCCTTTCTTTTGAGTGGATGCTCTGGAAATTTATAGCCGTAGAAAGCAGTCGGTGGAAACGCCGACTAGTATAGCACTGTATTCTTATCTCTATAAAATTTCGTAAGATTGAATCCCTCCGCTTCCCTATGAATAGTCAAAAAGAAGGTGCTATAATTGCGGCACTTGCACATGAAACCAATAAGGCTTGATGTAAAACCTTTTCAGGAGACACTCCATGCTGACCTATGTGGGCCAGCGACGCTTAAAATTGTTTTGGATTACTACGGGGTAAATAAATCAGAAAAAGAGCTCGCGGAGTTAACCGGTGTTGTTAAGGGGATCGGTATTGACGATTTAGCTATAGAGAAAGCCGCAAAATCTCTCGGTTTTAAAGTTGAAATAAAAAATGAAGCAACATTCAAAGATATTGAGACATGGTTAAAGAAAGGTGTTCCGGTGATTGTCGACTGGTTTACAAAAGGCCGATCGGATTATGACGATTCCGAGGTTGCCGATGGTCACTACTCGGCGGTCATCGGACTTGATGATACATGTATTTACCTGCAGGACCCTGAAATAGGAGGCATCAGAAAACTTGACCGCGATGACTTTATGCGGGTCTGGTTTGATTTTGAGGGGGAATATTTGAGATTAGACGAATTGGTTGTGAGACAAATTATCGCGATATATAAATAAAGATTCAACATCAAGATTCAACATCCGATGTTGAGAGATGGGAGGTGTGGTGTAATGATGGCGACAAGATTATAAGGATAAATACGGTGACGCGCTCGCCTATGAGTGTGTGACAGAAAACCGACGCGAACAGTGCAGGTTGCGGTTGTGGTTGCTCGAGTCGCGACTGAAGCCAAAGTTTTCTCTCAATCCCCATAATCTCGCCGATTATGGGGACTTTTATTCCCCGTGCAATCTCAGATTCGGCAGTTTTCTGTCTTTTTTTAAGAATCTCTCAAACCACTGAAGCGACTGCTCAAAGTATTCTTCTCTGTATTCGGCGATGCGATGGTCTGCGCCCTCAAAGATAATCAGACGATGGGGAATATGATATTTATATAATTGAGCGGACATTAAGATACTGTGGTCAGCCAGTACTCGCCAGTCAGCAGAACCATGCACCAAAAGAATCGGCGCGTTTTTCGGAAGTTCAGCCGCCCACTTAATCGGCGACCGCTTGAGAAGTTCCTTTCGAGTCGCACCATACAAACTTACTTGGTGCTTCCTCCATCCCTTTCGCTCTTTTCCCGCCCTAAACTCATCACTCGGGGCTCCGCCTATCACTGCGGCTTTTATCCATTTCACTTCCCGCAGAAGCATATATGCCATTAATCCGCCTCGCGAATGTCCTCTGACGCCAATCTGCGAAGTGTCGGCTTGAGGACACCATTCTAAAATCGCCTTCAGATTCTTTATGCTCTGCATATCATCCGGACCGCCCCATGTGTCTGCTCCCTCGCCGCCGTCAACACCCGGATATTGCGTTGTAATAACAACATAACCTCGCTCTGCGTAACGACAAAAACGGTTCACTATTGTTTCTTCGTCGATTGCACCGAAGTCGCGGCTACCACCGCGAAGCGAGATGATGCACGGCAACTTCTTTCCCCTTTTTGGGAAGACGATGAAACCGGTAACCTTCAGTGCATTCGTTCGGTAAGTTATGCGATACGCTGCCGTCTTCTCAAGGCGCTTTTTGAGAATCTCTTGCTCGGTTTTGTCTTTTGTTAGATGAATACGCCGAGTCAAGTCCAGCTTGACGAGGCGAGTAATAAGGGGACATTGCGTTAATCTTTTCTCTCTATTCCCCATTATGTTGCGTTCTTTCGCCATAAACAATTACAATGATTTTATCATGACTTGTTGCTACTGCATAAAAATCAACATCCGATGTTGAGAGATGGGGGGTGTGGTGTAATGATGACGACAAGATTGTGGCGACAAAATGTTTGAGCAACCTGTAAACCCAGCACCCTGTGGATAAGTGGGGGACAAGATGGCGGATTTGCTGGGTTTTTGGGAGGTTTGGGGGGGTGGGTGAGGGGCTTGCTTTTTTATGGTAGCGTGGTCTATTTTATTGACATTAGATATCGTTTCTCTATACTTAATCAAGATTGAGAGCGTCCTTTGAAATCAATTGCGCTCGAATCTAGAAAAGAGGTGAGAAAAACGAACAAAGAACAAAAACACGAGAGGTCTGGACTCCTACTAGCCATAACCTCCCTCTCTCAAGAGTTCCTGCGACCACCAATCACCCATCAAACGGGTTTGATTGAGAGCAAAGGCGACGACGGAGGCGGCGAAGGTAGTGACGGTTCCGAGGGAGGAGGCGATTACTGAAACGCAGGGCTTACACGGCAATCGTTGTAGGCCCTTACTTTTTAACTGAAAGGAGTAGACATGAACTTATTGAACAGTGTTTCCGACATTATTGCACCGATTGAATTGAACCGTTTTATTTCTGAATATTGGAATCCGAAAAAATACTTGGTTATCCGAGGGGGGCCGGAGAAGTTTGCGCATCTGCTTACCTGGCAAGCAATCAACGAAATAATTCTCGGACGAGAACACGATGCGTCGGGTCGGTTTCGGCTCGTCAAGAACGGAAAGGATATATCTCTTTCAGCCGTAACTATCCCAGAAGCTCGACGCTTTAGAACAAAAAAACTACCACGCCTTAAAAGAACGCTGTTATCAGAATGTCTTAAAGGTGGTGCGGTGTTAATTCTCAATCGCGTTGATGATCTCCACGAACCTGTCAGACAGATTGCTGAGATGATTGAATATGTGTTTTATGAACGAGCATATATCAACATGTATGCGGGCTGGCAGTCCTCAAAAGGGTTTAATCCTCACTGGGACGACCATGATGTCTTCATCTTGCAAGTCCATGGAGAGAAACAGTGGACCATCAACGGATTCAGTAAAGAAGCTCCTCTCTATAAAGAAGCAGAAAACATCCATGCGCCCGAAGGTGAACCGTTATGGAGCGGAGTTATCCATGCAGGGGACTTGCTTTATGTTCCGCGCGGATGTTGGCATAGCGCAGAGGCGCTTGACGGACCAACCGTTCATTTAACTTGTGGTCTGTATAATCAAACCGGACATGATCTACTTTCGTGGTTACAGTCAAGATTAGTTACAACAGAAATGTTTTGCCGCGACCTTCCCAGGTTCTCAACTGAGATCGAGAAACAACAACACATACAAACGCTCAAATGTGCGTTTGAAGCGCTGTGGAGCGACCGCATGCTTCAAACTTTTCTGGAGGAGAATGACAGGATGGCCCAGCCGCACGAACGCTTATCGTTTCCTTTTGGAGTATCTTCAGTAGAGGACATCAAGATTTATGATGAGACATCAATCCAGATGCGGAATCCACGGCCATTGCGTTTGGTAACTGATATGGCAACTAACGAAGTCCACTTTTGCGCCATCGGAAAGAGATGGTCATTTCACCCAAAGGTGAGAACGATTCTGGAGTTTCTTGACCGAAAACGGAGATGCTCATTTGCGGAGTTCAAAGATGCTCTGCAACCGGCATTTGACGAAAAAACCCTAAAAGTGTTCGTAAAAGAACTCTTTCATGAAGGGTTGGTGCTTTTGCAATAGCGAGGAGGGGGAAAGCGCACACGCTTCCCCCTTTTTTATTTAGTTAAGAGTGTGTCTAAATAAAAAAATGGTAGAATAGGTTGTATATGTTGAATGTAAAATCTTTGGGGGTTACGCCAAGACACGCGTGCGTAAACGGCATAAACTTTTTCTCTTTTGAGAAAGAAAATGCTCCAATCTTCGTGCGGGTATTTCTTTACGCTGGCTCGAAATACAACGAAAAAGAGGGCGTTGCCCATTTTTTAGAGCATATGCTCGGAGCAGGGTCTCAAAGATTTCCCTCAAAAAACCTGCTTGCAGAATACATTGAGGATGTGGGTGGAAAGTTCGCATTCACGACAGACAGCGATTTTATCCGTGTGGATTTGGAAGTTGCAGAAACGCAAGACCTCCCCATCCTTATTGAAGTGCTGGACCAGATGATAAACCACTCGCTTTTTAATGCCGATACTTTTGAAAAAGAGCGTAGTGCAATTTTGTCGGAGTTTTCCGAAAGAAAGACGCATCAGAAAAGTTTAGTGTGGGAAGTATATCGAAAACTTTTCTTTCAAAAAACTGCGCTTGCAAAATCTGAATTTGGTTCAGAGGCGTCTCTATGGTCCATAACTACTGACGATGTAAAAGATTTTATGAGCAAGCACATCACGAACCCCGAAAGTGATATTGGGGTGGTGATGGCGGGAGGATTGAAGATGGAAAAAATATCCGAGGACATAGCGCGACTATTCTCCAATCGTAATTCTGCAACAAAAAATACGAAAAAAGTCCCCATTAGTAGAGAATCATGGTTTGAAACAGAGGTCTTTCCCTCTCGCTCCACAAGCATTCTGTTTGGTTTTAGAACCGAGACGCGTACTATACAAGACGAGGTGTGCGGGAAGATATGCGCGGAATACCTTGCCGGCGGAAGACCCTCATATTTAATAACAAAGCTACGCTATGAAAAAGGACTCGTGTATAACATTATCGCTCTTAATCGTTTCCTGCAAAACGGAAGTGCCTTTGTCGTACAAACTGATTGTGCGACAGACAATCTTGAACAAGTACTGTCTATTATCAATGGCGTGTTTGAACAGATAGCAAAAGATGGGATACCGCTTGAAAAGTTAAAGAGTATGAAAACTAAGCTGGCAAAGCGCGCACTCATAGAATTACAGACATCAAAGTCATGGGCGCAAGACAATGAACGGCTTATTGTAGCCGGCGACGGAAAAGATACTATGGATTTTCTTTCTGTGATTGAAAGTATATCGCAAAAAGATATTGCGGCGTACACAAGAACAAACTTCATCGCAAATAAAAAATACCTCGCGGCATGCGGGCCAGAACACACAACGGAGATTATAAAAAAACTAGGGAGCAGTTTTTAGATTGCTCCCTCAATGTGACACTAAACAACTTTACTCATCTGTTGAATCATCAAAATCATCGGAACCATCCGTACTTCCTTCGGGCATACTACTCACCTCCTTTTAAGATTGACTGTATCTGTATTTAAGTATGACAATCCGCGTTCTTTTGTCAAGCATTTGTATAAGGCCGCCAATTTTTGCACTCCCGTAAAAATCAATAAAAATCAACATCCGATGTTGAGAGATGGGGGGTGTGGTGTAATGATGACGACAAGTGAAGTAGTTCTTTACATACCGAGATTATCAGCCTCACACCCTAGAGACCAGCTTGCTTCGCCTCTTCCCAGCGTTTGTAGATCTCGTCTAGCGAGATGTCGCGCCAGGTCTTGCTCTCGCCTTGCAGTTGGTCCTCGATGAATCGGCACCTGACGAGGTATTTGTTCACATTTCTCTTCATTACCTCGTCGGGATGTATGTCGCAGGCATTCACGAAGTCCAGTGCTTTTTGCATCAATACAATCGCCGGCGCGAGAAGCGGCTCCGCAGATGATCCAGTCTCAAACGACTGGAATCCCTCCTTGAGGTCTTGGAAAGCCGATCGCGTTTCCTCGAGGAGCAGTCGCCGCATGGATTTCTCTCTTTGTTGTGAAGGTGCAGTGTTGAGTCTGGGAAACACCCTGTTCATATTAAGTTTCGCGTGCCGCAAAACATTGATAGCGCCGAAAATCACATCGG
>CAZOIN010000117.1:0-4481 GCA_964579985.1 uncultured Candidatus Saccharibacteria bacterium | reverse complement strand
GTTGCGACAGTCTCGCCGTCTCTGACGGCAGTTACCCCACCTCGGTAGGTGGAAATCAGTTTTCAAGACAAGCCCACCGGCACGCAAACCGGTGGGCCTTTTTTTGGCTATATCCGACTAAATTTCCTGATAGTTAGGATTGGCTTGCACAGTCACCGTAGTGGAACACTGCACTGCGCTCGCGGGTTGCGAAGTGGGCGCTGCAGACACTCGTGCGTTTTTGACCCCAGCCGTCGTATACTTTTTGGTGATCGTCTGCGCGCTTCCAGAGAGGCCATCAGTACCCGACCACGAATAGGAATACGTTCCTAGGGGGACAAGGTCCACTCTCCAGGTAACGGTATCGCCAACTTTCGGATTTTGCGGACTGGCGCTACAACTGATGCTACTGACTCCTTGGAGTATCGTAACGTTAGGCGTACCTACGGCGCCCTTGCAGTAGTAGGGGAAGATTGACTGTCCACCGATTGACTGCCCGTCCGAAGATGACACGGTTAGTTTGGAGGTTTTGATTCCCGGAGTTGCATAGGCTTTCAGGGCCGAAAAAGTGCGGCTCATGCTCTGGCCACTCACGGTAAAATTGTCCGTCCCATCAAATGCATACTGGAACGGTGGAGCACCTCCGAAAACACTGACATCCCAGGAGATATCTTGAAGGGTATAGGCAGTAGTCGGATTTGCCTGGCAATCAACTACGAGCGTGCAAATCGCCTTGCGCGTAATCGAATTTGAGGGCGGGGAACTGCCCAGGCCGTTTTCGGCGACGACATGATAGGTGTAGGGAATCCCGCCGACGAGCGTGCTATCGGCATAACTTACGCCCGCTCCCTGATAGATCGGGTTTATGGCATCATCACTTCGATACAGGCGATAACCTGTCGCTCCCGAAGGAGCCGTCCACGAAAGATCAACCGCTCCCCCACATTGTCCCCCCTGCGCCTGCGTCACGATAACCGGGCCGGCAGAGAGCGTGGGCCGGCCGGGGGTACTTGGCGCCACCGTAAATTGTTGATAACCGGAAACATAAGAAGTTCCTTGACCTATCATATTGTGCGTGACATCAAGATCAATCCGATAGGTGCCGGGAGCAGTCGGTGCGATAAAAGGGCCGAAAGAAAATTGATCGGCTAAATAACCCGCCTGTTGATCTCCGGTGAGACCTCTGTTTGAAGTCCGTGTAATCACCTGGCCCTGATAGGTAACCCTATAACCATATTCGATTGAATTTGCACAGCTTAATGCGATCGCGTAGCCGTCAAAATAGAAGGTTTGGCCGGGGTTCAGTACCTCTCCCTCAATCGGAGAATTGATAAATACTACCGGAATAGTATCGGGGTTTTGGGTACTCCCCTGATCGGTCACCGTCCATGCATGAGTTTTCAGGGGCGCGAGCACTCCGATAAGAACGGCGGCAGTCGCAAATATGATCAGCAGAGTCGTGAGTGTGGAACTACCCGGCATGCTGGGCGGCGGGGGAGGCAGGGTGTCTTCTGGTGGCTTCATCTGCTCTTCTTTTTTTCTTTTTAGAGATGATCGCAGTCCTAGGCAGGCGAGGACAATCACCAGTGCGATGAAAATGATACCGATGAGTGCGAGGGTCGAAAGGAACGTATCAGTAGCAGGAAGATTGCCGCCAGTTTCTTCATTTGAAAGCGGTGCTTCGTAACTTGCGAGCAACCCCTTTTCGCTTGAAACCGAAACCTGCGCTTTGATATTCTCCGAAGAAGTAGAAATCGTGACGGGTACGGACGTTTTCACCAAACCAGACTTACTGCCGTCGATAGAGACACGCGCTTGACCCACACTGCGGCCATTTCCATCAATGAGCGTTACCGTCATTTCGGGAGTTCCGATCTCCGCCGCCTTTAGGGTGAGAATGTCATACGGCGGGCGACTCCAGGCTACTTCAACCGTGACCACTTCTCCCTTTTTGGCAGACCCCTTATCGGCGGAAACCGAATGGATCACGAGCGTTGGCCCCTCGATAATATAGCGAAATTCCACCGGCACGCCCTGCGGCACACCGCCTCGGCCTCTGAATTCAAGACGTCCCACGTACACCGAAGGCGCATACTCAAACACGGACAGAGGCAACGTGAATTCTTTCTGCGCTCCCTTTTTTATAAGCACCGACTCGGTATCTTTCTCTTCGATCGGCCGCGTGGCCGATGATCGCTTAAAAAACAAAAGATGCGGGGTAACGGTAATGTCCTTCGAGGTGCTATTTTTGAGAGTAACGGTAAGCACTGGTGTGTCTCCCTTTCGCACCATCGGCCCTTCTCCGACCGTAAAATCTTTTCCGGCAACGGAGAGCTTGGCTTTCACCACTTCTGCGAATTCACTCGTACCCGAAACGCTGATCCGCTCATCTCGCCATCCCATAGGAAGCCCGGTGGCAAGCTGTGCCTGAACTCGTATACCAAGGTCACTTCCTCCCGCGGTGCTCGGTAACCGATACGAAAAAGTGATCGTCTTTTCCTCGTTCCCGTTCAGGAACAGAGAATCGGAGGTTGTTTCGTCATACACGATAGTGGGTTGGTGTCCTGTGCCAAAACCCCCGACCAGCATCACTTTGTAACGAAGATCGGAAACGGAAGTTTTCGATCCGTTCTTCAGCACCGCTACGCCGGTGACCACGGCTCCTTTGGCAAATTCTTTATTGAGAAGGCGAAGATCGGTTACATACACCGCCGCGGGCAGGCCATCATTTGTTGCCGCAAAAATGGGGGCAGAGGAAAAAGCAAACGTGGAGAGAAAAATAAACACTGCCGCAATTCGCTGAGAGTAGCTTTTAATAGTCATAGTCTTTTGAGATTGGTAATCATTCAATTATATTCTTCTCCGGCTCTAATTGAAAGAGCTTCTCTGTCCACAGAAGATAGTCGGGATACCCCGAACTGTATTTGACATCCGTGTGCCCCGTACTATTATCTAGCTTAGTAAAGTCGGGCACCATCCCCCCTAAACCAATCACCAATCCCGAAAGGAAATATATGCCATGTCGTCTTTTCAGTTCCACCCATGCAAGTGATGAAGCAGTCTGTCTCCAAGACCTTTGGGTATTGTATGCCAAAATACTTCGTGGAGATAAAGGCGGAGACCTCTATGGTCCCGACCATCTGGTTCTATTCTATCTGCCTGGAATTTCAGATCCTTTTTTAGTACAGATTTTGGCTGGTTTAGAGCGGAAATCTCTCGGAAAGTTTTTTGCGGCGATGCTTAGAGCTGCTCGAGAAAAGGGGGAAAGATTTGTCTTTCTGGCTATTGGTGATCCACCAAAGGAGAGCAGGCACTCGGATCCTCTTCGGACGCTCATTACCTCTTTTGAGGATAATGGCGGCTGGGTCGGATGTGATGTTGAAGGACGGATTGAGCTTCTTCGTTCCATCAAGGAAGCAAGAAGATTTTTCCCGCCGGCAACACTGCCCCAGTTCCGGGCAATACCAGAGCCCTGTGTGGTGAATCCGATGCTGTCTGCGAACGCGGGTAGAGCACTTTTGGAAACAAGGTGAAAAAGTAAGGGGAATCAATCTTCCCCGAAGGGGTGCTATTGCGTAGCACCCCTCATTTTTGCTTTGCTAAAAAATTTAGTCTGCAGTTTCAAAATAGACCTAAAAAGGTTCCTGGCATTTTTTCTGGCAGAAAAAAACCCCTTCCTGTGAGAGGAAAGGGCAATAGTCTACGACTTTGCTGCATCAATTACGAGGCAATGAGCGCCTCAAGTTGGGCGACCTTGCCCTTGGCGGCTTGGTGAGCCGATGACTCAATTATTGCGGCCAGTTCGGTTCTGTGGCGCAAAAGCGCATCTCGATGAGATTTGACACCGCGTATGTTTACCTCCAAACGGAGGCTGTTCTGCTCGGCACGGAGTTTCTTGATTTCTGCCTCAATCTCCGCCATCCGCATCTTGCACTGCTCATGTTTCTTGAGCAGCGTCTCCGTCTGTTCAAGTTCAAGGCTAACCGCCCCAATCTCGTTTTTGGCGAAGAGGAACTCTGCGGCCATAGATTCAAGCCTAGCAATTTTTCCGGTAACTCCGGAGGTTTCCACCCCGACTTCAGTTAGGGCGAGAGCAGCCTTCGTAGAGGAACCGCAGCTTGACGGACGACGGAGAGCAGTGTCTCTCTTCGCATCGAAACTAAATCCGATGACCTTATATGTAGCTGGCTCGTCGTCGCCAAGGCGCGTCACGATAAGAAGCTTAATAAGTATCCGCAGAAAGCGAGAAAACTCCACTTTGTCTTTCCGCGTTAGCAAACCTGTGATTTTCCTCACAATCCCCTCTAGTTCATTATGAGAGAATGAGTATTTGTCTTTAGTAACGAGCGCACGCAAACCTTTCACCAACTCATCAAACCGGTAGCGGGTACGTGCAGCCTCGTCAAGGTTTGCTGGAGCTCCATTCTGCACTTCCTTTTGGGGAGCGGGAACCGGTTCTGAACTGGTCGCTGGCGTAAAGGAAGGGAACACTTCTCGGAGCG
>CAZOIN010000116.1:0-4757 GCA_964579985.1 uncultured Candidatus Saccharibacteria bacterium | reverse complement strand
CATAGTTTATTCTCCCTTTTTTAAAGGGAGGGGACCCGAAGGGTGAGGGATTTATGAAGTTGTACTACAATCCCAAACTAAAAAACCTTGCACGAAGCCTTCGCAGGGCAGGCAATCTTTCCGAGGTGCTTTTGTGGAAAGAACTGAAAGCCAAGAAATTAGGTGTTCAATTCTTGCGCCAACGGCCCATTGGCAATTATGTTGTCGATTTCTTTTGCAGTGAGCTCAATCTAGCGATTGAGATCGATGGCGTCAGTCATGACAGTAAGGTAGAAAGGGATATAGAGCGACAGCGTATTCTTGAATCGGAGGGTATCCGGTTTCTTCGTTTTCTGGACAGTGATGTTCGTTACAACCCTCAGGGTGTCTTGATATCCATAAAGGAGTACATTAAATCCTCCGGCTTTCAGCCACCTCCTTTAAGAAAGGAGGAATAAGAACCGACTACTTCAATAGCGAAACAAAGATTTCGCGGAGCATTTCCGGATTGGCCGAACCTTTGGTGGCTTTCATGCCTTGACCGACGAGAAATTGCAAAGCCGCCATTTTGCCGCTCTTGTAGTCCGTAACCACCTTTTGATTTCCGGCAATGACGCCTTCGACGATTGTTTCAAGCTCTCCCTGGTCACTTTTCTGCAAAAGACCTAAGTTCGTAGCAATCGTTTCGGGTCTTCCACCCTTTTCAAAAAGGACTTGTAAGGTATCTTTGGCTCCGCGGGAAGAGAGCTTCTTGCCGTTCACCATCAACATAAGCTCGGCAAAGGCCGCTCCCGTGAATGAAAAGCTCATCGTGTCGGCGTCCGCGCCGGCTTTTTTTATAAGCCCGATGAGATCGGACGTGAGGTAATTGACAGCGAGCAAGAGATCTTCCTTTCCCTTTAGCTTTGGCAAGGCTTCTTCAAAGAGGGTAGCGAGGGAACGATTTGGAAGCAGTGTTTCGATGTCCGCCTCCTTGATGCCAAGTTTTGCGTACCGAAAACGTTTTTCCTTTGGCAGTTCCGGCATTTCTGCTCGCACGTTGTCCAAAGCGAACTCGGGGACATCTTTGATCACCAGTTTGGGGAGATCGGGGTCGGGGAAGTAACGGTAGTCCTGTGTCTCCTCTTTGCTCCGTTGGCTAAATGTTTTTCCGGTGTTCTCGTCCCAGCCTCGCGTTTCCTGCTTTACCTGCTGTCCCGACTCGAGAAGTTCCTCATGCCGCTTTGTCTCATAGAGAATGGCGCGCTCGACCGCTCTAAATGAATTGAGATTTTTTACTTCCACCTTCGTCCCGAATACCCCCGCCTCCTTTGAAATGGAAATGTTGGCTTCGACGCGCATTTCACCCTTTTCCATATTCGCGTCAGACACACCAAGATAGCGGAAGAGAAGTTGCATCTCGCGGGCGAAGTCACTAGCTTGTCTTGCGCTTTGGATGACCGGTTCGGTAACGAGTTCCATGAGCGGCACTCCGGCTCGATTAAAATCAACCAAACTGTAATCCCCCGCATCATGCAGGGAAGTGGCGGTGTCTTCTTCAAGGTGGACACGCGTGATGGCGACGCCATCGAGTGTGCCACCCGATACGAGCGGAAATTCATATTGGCTGAGTTGATACCCTTTGGGGATGTCGGGGTAGAAATAATTCTTTCGGTCGAATTCGGTGCAGTCCGCGATTTTTCCGTCAAGCGCAAGACCGACTTTAAGCACGTGCTTGACCGCCTCTTTGTTTATGACGGGAAGGGTTCCCGGATGTCCCATGCAGATAGGGCAGATGTTTACGTTCGGACGCGTATCGTCCGGATCGTTTTTTGAATCGCAGAACATCTTCGTCCGAGTCTTGAGTTCAGCGTGAATTTCCAAACCTACTGTCAATATGTATTCGTTCATGATCAAAATAGTCTACCTGATGTCATGAGGTTTACAAGGCAGGGCAAGACACACACTGATCGCCGCTGTTAAAAAAGAGGTACCACCTTGTGATACCCTCCTTCAATTTGCACTCAAATACGGGCTTGACTAGTCAGATTCATGTGTCACTGCGAGTTTTCGCGGTCCTTGGAGCTCTGGCTTTTTCGGGATTTGTATCTGCGCGAGAAGATTCTTGAGGTCTTCAACTGGGTAGACTCGATAGTTACTGATTGGGTGCCGCCGAGCCAAAAGTTTCCCGGACTTATCCCAGTTGCGAAGCGTCAATCGAGACACTCCGAGCATCCTGGCCGCCTCTTTGATAGTGACTAACTCTCCATTCATAGACTCTAGTATATCCTATCAAACCCTACTAGGGGAGCGATGGATGTTGATAACTGTTTAGCAGGGTTTATGGACCGAGGCGCCACTCAGTACTTCCGTCCATTGTTCTCGAATTTTTACATCGCTAATCGAAAAAATCGCCTCTCCAGAGGATGTGAAACAAACACCCTCGGCGATAGGTAAATAGTAAAAAATCAAAATGAAACGTTGCACGGCTTGTCAAGGAAAAGCGGAAAGAAATCCCCGAGGCTCAGAAAATTTCCGCACTTTCGACGTACACTTGCGCGGACCGTATCCGCGTTGTGGAATTTGGAAACCGACTTGAAGTTTTCCCCAAAATTTTCTCCGCGATTTTGGGAATAAAACCTATAATTTATGGCATGAACTTCCCGCATTTTTATAGCCAGAGAAGAGCTTCTCGTCTTTCCGAGATGCGGTTATTTTCCGCTCACTTCTCGGCATTTTTTACAGTGGCGGCATGATGCACAATTATGACTTCCGAACTCGTCTTTGACGGCAAAAAATTTCTCCCATCGAGTGAGGCCTCGAAGGCCTCAGGCTACAGTGCCGACTACGTCGGCCAGCTGTGTCGTGGTGGGAAGCTGGTCTGCCGGAGGATCGGGAGGGGCTGGCTGGTGGAAGAGGAGTCGCTCCTGTCATACAAGTCTCTCGATTTGAATCACCGTCCTGGCAAGGCTCTTCGGCTGAGTGGCGGTTATAGGAGCGGGGCAGAGGTGCGAAGTGAAAAACCGGAGGTACAAACCGTGCAGGACCTAGCGGAGCCGACCTGGCCCGCCGAGGTGGCCACGAAGGCGGCCGTTGTCGACATTTCAATTCCTGCTACGAATGATTCTTTAATTTCCTCTGTGCCTTCAGCAGAGGTGGATCCGATCTTGACGGAAGCAAGAGGCGAATCAATTCCCATGACGCAAGATAGTTCTTCTCTCCCTCCAGTTCCGGTAGCAATTCCTTTCGAAAAAGTTGTGCGCAGAATCCGCAGGACGAGCATCACTCATGCCGCACGACGACCCTCCCGTAGTCCCTGGTTTTCTTCAATGCTGCTGCAGAAAGCCGGAGTGCTCATGGTATCAACCGCGCTTGTCTTCGGACCTTACTTTGCGACAGACGATCCCATTCTGGGGCAGACCCTCCGTTTAGTGTCGGCATACTCGCAAGAGATTGCGGGCGGAATGATTGGACTTACCTCGTCCATTCTCGCGCATCCCGAGGAGACACGGCGAGCTCTGTTTTCGCACATTACCTCGCTCGCTTCCGGAGGTGAAAATCTAAGCGAGTCGTTGCACGCGGGAGCTGTCCGCGCGGTAAAGGACATCCGAGACGATGTTGGAAACACCACGGTGCTTCTTTCGCTCGGTGTGCAGGATACGAAGGATGCGATGAAGAGCGCGCACAGCTTCCTCGCCGCTGTTTCAAAGGGCGTGGCGAAGAAAACTCTCGCCTTCGCAAAACAGATTCGCAGTAGTTCTGAGAATCAGATCCTCGGCGCGGCACGGAACACGGCGGCACTTCTTGTTACCACCAAGGATGCAATCATTTCGTTTAGTCCGTTTGATTCACTCGCACGCACGGTTTACGAGAGCATCAACCGTGGAGTCTTCGCATTGCGCGATCCGCTTCGTCGTTTCCTGGGGCTCGGTTCTGAAACGGGAAACACGGTCGTGTACGTTCCTTCCACACCACAGCCACAAACACCGCCAGCCAAGAACGTATCCGCTCCAGCGACCCCCCCGCGGGTAATCGAACGAGTGACCGAGCGGCAGGTCGGCATTTCTCCCGCAGACGTTGATCAGAAGCTTTCCGCGCTCCAGACTCGTCTTGCCGCGGATATCGCCTCGGTTCGCTCCGCTACCGCAAAGGTGCAGAGCGTCGCCGAATCGAACACTATGTATATCAACAACGTCTATAACACGGTGGCCGGCACCAACAACCTTGACCGCGTGGAAGACCTCGATCTCATCAACCCCGAGATCACCTTCGGCACCATGACGAATACCGCCGTCTCGAATATCGGCGGCACCTTCTCCGCGCTTTCAGGCAACTCGCTTTTGGTCTCGGGCACCGCTTCCACCACCAATCTCATCGTCTCGGCTCTCAATGCGGCGAACTGTGATGTGAAGAGCGCCAATGGCGTCTTCTCTTGCGGGATGGATGCATCAGGCGGAGGAGGGGGCACTGGATGGGCTTCCTCAACTCCCGACACGACCTCCATTTATTTCAATGGTCTAGGCAATGTCGGCATCGGTACTTCTTCTCCATACGCAAAACTTTCGGTTGGCGGGGAAGTCGTTGCTTCTTACTTCACAGCCACGACTTCTATCGCCTCCACTTTCCGCTACGCTTCCACCACCGCGCTCACCGTCTCGGGCACCGCAAGCACAACCAACCTCACCGTCTCCGCGCTCACCACAAATCGCATCCCGTTCATCACCACCGCGGGCGCCTTCACGGACGATGGCGACCTTACCTTTACAAACGGCAACCTCCTTACCGCCACTTACGCTTCT
>CAZOIN010000115.1:0-4666 GCA_964579985.1 uncultured Candidatus Saccharibacteria bacterium | reverse complement strand
CTGAAGTTCGGGGACAAGCTCGAGCGCACGCTCGATAGACATCGGGAACCCTTGCGAGCCGAACGGAATGAGTTTGGCGATGCGATCGCCGAGCGAGTACTCAAATCCCATAGCTCGCGCGATGTCGCGGACACTGCCGCGTGCCATCATGGTTCCGAAGGTACCGATCTGGGCCACGTGTGTCCCGCCATACTTTTGCTTCGCATACTCGATCATCTCGTCGCGCCGATTGTCCGCGAAGTCCATGTCGATATCGGGAGCGGAAGGGCGTTCGGGGTTGAGGAAGCGTTCGAACGGAAGCTTGTATTCGAACGGGTCAACGTTGGTGATGCCGGACAGGTAAGTCACCATCGAGCCGGCGACCGATCCTCGAATCGTGGTGAGAATGCCCTGTTCGTGGGCGAAACGAAGAAGGTCTGCGACGACGAGAAAGTACGGAGCGTATCCCTTGCTCTCAATGACTCTGAGTTCATATTCCACCCGCATGTTCAGTTCCGGCGTCTTTGCTATCTTCCGGCGTTCGATGCCGGCAATGACCATTGCGCGGAGTTCATCGTCATAACTTACTCCGCCCTTGGTTTTGTAATCGGGGAATACCCATTTGCCCAATTGAAGCTCGAGATTGCACTGTGCGGCAACGCGAGTGGTGTTTTCGATCGCCTCGGGCAGGTCTGTAAACAATTCCTCCATTTTTTCCGGAGGGAGAAACGAAAAATCCGATTCATCAGTTTGAAAATCTTTCGGCTCGCCCTGTGAGTTCACAAGGAGCAGTGTCTCGCGAGCTTTTTTCTCTTCGGGAAAAAGATAGTAGACCTCTTGGGAAGCCAGCAGAGGAATCGCATGTTTTTTTCCCAGCGCGATCACTTTTTCCATCATCTCGTCGTGTCCTTCTATTTGCGGGTGCTGGCTCACCTCGAGGTAAAAACCGCCCTCGCCGAACAAGTCTTGATAGTAGCGTAGGCGCTCACTGAGCGCCGCGTCGTCCTGCATCGAAATGAGACTCCTGATGTCGGAGTCGAATGCCGGCGCGATGGCGATAAGCCCTTCCGCATGTTCTTTAAGGAGCTCGCGGTCAATGCGGGGCTTATAGTAGAAGCCTTCCATGTGCGCGCGGCTTGAGAGTTTGAGGAGATTTCGGTAACCGATTTCATTTTTCGCGAGGAGAATAAGGCGATGCCTTCGGTTATCCACGCCTGACTGCTTATCCGCGCGTCTGCGGATAGCAAGGTACGCATGCATGCCGATGATCGGTCGTATACCTTCCGCTCTGCACTCTTTGTAGAATTCCAGAGCGCCGTAGAGATTGCCATTATCGGTAAGGGCCAGTGAAGAGAGCTTCAGCTTTTTGGCATGCGCCACGAGGTCGGGTATCTTCGGCAAGGCGGCGAGAAGACTATAATGACTGTGTACATGTAACGGAATATAGCTGGACATGGAGGTAGTATACTATCGAATATCCAATTTCGAAAAAATATCACATGCTGGACTATGTTATCGGTATAGACGAAGTGGGGCGCGGTTCCTTAGCTGGCCCTCTTTGCGTCGGCGCGTGTCTCATGCGGCGGCAAAGGGCTTCCGCATTTGCGCGTACGCTTTCCGGCATCAAGGATTCAAAACAGCTTACGCCGCAGAAGCGGGCAGAGTGGTTTCGCGTGATCGCAAAAGCCGCAAAGTCTGGAGAATGCGAATGGCACACTGTCTTTATAAGTGAAAAGGTTATTGATCGGAAAGGCCTCTCGTTTGCTTTGAAGAAGGCGATAGCACAGGTGCTACAAGATTTCCACGTTGACCCCAGTCTATGCGAAGTGCTTCTCGACGGGGGGATCAAGGCTCCGTCCTCCTTTTTATTTCAGCAGACGATCATCAAGGGAGATGAAAAAGTGCTGCTGATCGCCGGAGCGTCCATCATGGCGAAAGTCCGCCGCGACCGCTATATGGTCCGCCTCGCCAAGCTACATCCGCACTATGGATTCGAAGAGCACAAAGGGTATGGCACCCGCAGACACTACGCGGCGCTACGAAAGCATGGGATTTCGGAAGTACATAGGAGAAGTTTTCTTAAGAAACTTATTACTAATGACGCAAACTCCATGACTGAATAACCCCCAATCCCCTTTGCATGGGTCATTCAGTTATTCAGTCATATGTTATTGAGTTTGAATGTAGTCGTCCTCTAGCCGTTTCGCTTACTCCGAATGTTGATTTATTGGTAGAGATAGGGTAAGGTATTGTCCATGGTAGTCCGAATGCGGGCAACTAAATCCCACCGAAATAATCGACGCTCACACTTTAGACTTGTGGCGCCGCGTTTTTCAATGTGCGAATCCTGTAAAAAGCCTCGACTTTCCCACAGTGTGTGCCTTCATTGCGGCAAGTACCGTGGCCGCATGCTTATCGATGTGCAGGCAAAAATCGACAAGAAGTTGAAGAAGCAGAAAGAGCGCGTGAAAACAACGGTAAGAAAATAGCTTGTTAGCTGTTTAGCTTGTTAGTCAAGAACTAAAAAGCTAAGAAGCTAATCAGCTAGAAAGCTAGCTTATGGCCAACCGGCACCTTGCAAGATCAATCGTCCTTCAAACCCTCTACGAGTGGGATTTTCGAAAGCTCTCAAAAGAGGCGGCCACTCGTCTTCTCAAACGAAATATTGCCGAATTCGCGCCAGGTCTTACCGACTCGGATTTTTTGGACGAGCTCCTTTCGAGCATTCTGTCCAAAAAGGAAGACCTCGACCGCATCATAGAAAAAGCCGCTCCCGACTGGCCGCTCGACAAGATCGGAGCGATTGACCGGAATGTGCTTCGCTTGGGGCTTTTCGAACTTCTATTCTCCGATAAGGAAGAGGTCCCCGCTAAGGTGGCGATCAACGAAGCGATTGAACTCGGGAAGACCTTCGGCGGCGAGAACAGTGGCAAGTTCGTGAATGGCGTGCTCGGCTCTATTTACAAGGAGATCGGTGAGCCGGGCAAAGGAGCCGCTCCGCGTAAGCGAAAAGTAGAGGTGCCGTTCGAAAAGATGCCCATTAAGAAATTGGGCGGCGCGGTGGTGTACGCGAGGAGCGGCAAGGACATCTATCTCGCGCTTGTCCATGATATTTTCGGACATTGGACACTGTCCAAAGGAACTATTGGGGGAAGACCAGACATCGCCAACGAAAGCGTTGAAGAAGGAACGGTGCGCGAAATAAAAGAGGAAATCGGAGTGGATATCGTCATTAAAGCCGACCTTGGCAGTAACGAATATGTCGCCTCCGACCCCGAGAAGGGAAAACTCCGAAAGCAAGTTCATTACTTCTTAGGCGAATCAAAATTTGTTCCTCTGAAGCTCGAAAAGAAAGGAGGGCTTGATGACGCGAAGTGGTTTAAGCTCGCGGATATTCTTGAGCTGAATTTTTACGAAGATATCTTGCCTATCGTCACGAAAGCAATTAATTTACTCATTAAAAAGTAATCAAAACAGGCTCTAGGCTTTAGGCATTAGGCCCTAGGAATTCCTAGTGCCTAGTGCCTAGTCCCTAACGCCTTCGGCAATATGGATTTCTCAGCATTCGAAAAAAAGATCGGTGTCGCCTTTAAAAATAAGGACCTCCTTCGCACCGCCTTCACCCATCGCTCGTACTTAAACGAGAACCGGAAAAGCGGCATGGAGCACAACGAGCGGCTCGAATTCTTGGGCGATGCCGTTCTTGAACTTATCGTTACCGAATATCTGTACGCCAAATTTCCCGACCGGAACGAAGGCGACCTTACCTCATACCGCTCGGCGCTTGTGAACGCGGTAACGCTCGCCGGTGTTGCCGAAGGTTTGGGAATGAATGAGCACTTACTATTAAGTCGCGGAGAGGCCAAAGACATCGGCCGTGCTCGTCAGGTGATTCTCGCGAATGCCATCGAAGCGTTTATCGGCGCGCTCTATCTCGACCAGGGCTACGAGGCGACCAAGGAATTTGTCTCGCGCTATGTGTTCAAACTCGTGGATGACATTGTCTCAAACAAGATGTGGCTCGACGCAAAGAGCCATTTTCAGGAGAAGGCGCAGGAAGTGGCGGGAGTAACTCCCTCATACGAAACAGTAAAAGAAGTAGGCCCCGACCACGACAAGAAGTTCGTTGTTGCCGTCTTTTTGGGGAAGGAGCGCGTGGCCGAAGGGGAAGGAAAGTCAAAACAGGAGGCCGAACAGCAGGCGGCCAAACTGGGACTGGAGGCCAAAGGCTGGGAGTAATCTCCAAGACGTCGCAAGGTTGTCAGCTGATTTTACGCAGTATTTGCTCACAAGGTTGAGTAAGGATATGGCTCGAAGAAAAGGCTTTCAAACAAATCTTTCAAAATTGATCACTTTCTGCCATTAAGAAATGGCTTTGTTGAGAGCCTGCTCGGTTTTGTGAGCAAATACTTTACGCACCCTTGACCAGAGATTCTTTTCATGTTAGTCTCAAATTGCCGCTCATGTGGCTATTTTGGGAGATATGGGAACTCAATAAGATGTTTTATTTTACCCAAAGCGCCGAGCCCTCGCTCTGCGAGGGCTCGGCAATACAATTTTCCTTCCGTTCATTCGGAAGGATGGTGGGAGAGACGTGAACTAAACTTGAATCCAGCTTTTACCCACCATAATTTCGGTGTGAGAGAGAGCACGAGTTAAATTGCTGCAACCAGTTACTCACACCATG
>CAZOIN010000114.1:0-3912 GCA_964579985.1 uncultured Candidatus Saccharibacteria bacterium | reverse complement strand
TAACATTCTAAGCTGTCATTCCCGCGTAGGCGGGAATCCAGACCTATACAATAAGCCACACTCTGGATCCCCGCAGTAGCCTGTCCTCGGCCACGATCGGGGACGAGGATGACAGAAACGGGGCGTTTCGTAATTCACAGTCTTTAAAATGGATTTCTTGCCTCTAAAGCGCTTCACGCTCGAGCGAAACCCCTAGAAGGGGTTTTTAGCTCCGCGGACTTCGAAGTGGAGGTGCGGACCGGTCGAGCGGCCACTGTTGCCCACGTAGCCGATGATCTCGCCTCGAACGACACTCTTACCCGCCATCGCCGCAAGACCTGAGAGGTGGGCGTACAGTGTCTGCGTGCCATTCGAGTGCGTAACAACTATGTAGTTGCCGTAGCCGCCGTTCCATCCTGATGAACGCGCGATGATGACGTTTCCCGCGGCCGAAGCGAGAACGGGAGCCCCGGTGTAGCTAGCGATATCAACAGCGTTATAGCCGTGCAACCCTTGCGTTTTGCGCCCCCCGATAATGGGGCGGAGGTAGTAGCCTTCAAAGTTGGGTCCGCTCGTGCCGCGAAGCGTTGCTGGCCTGCCGGCTGCGGGAGGTGCCGCGATTTCTCCCTCGGGAACAAGAACCACTTCGCCGGGAGTAAGTATCGTGCTTTCGGTAAGGTGGTTGTACTGAGCGATCTCGGTAACGTCGGCTTTGTATTTTTTAGCGATGCTCTGGATCGTATCACCTTTAACTACCGTGTGACGCACACCAGAAATCGGAAGAATGATGAGCGTCTGGCCCTCTTTGATGATTCCTCCCTTGACATTGTTCGCCCACGCAATCGTGTTGGTGGTTACTCCAAACATCTTCGCGATGGTACTAAGCGTATCACCTTCGCGCACGACATAGATACTGATGGTCGAGCTCTGATTCTCCTCGATATCGGCAAGTGTGCCTTCAGGGCCGGTTTCTGAAAGAAGGGCCATACCTCCGACAATCGTGATATCACCGCCTCCCTTGGCCGGACTGGGGTCAGGATTAAGGGCCGCGGCAAGAAGGCCAACATTCTGGGAATTGACGGGGGATAAGGTTATTTCGGCTTCAGCTTTCTCCGAAAAAAGGCCTACGACAAAGGAAATGACACCTGCGCTTACTCCAAGAGGCGTCACGAACAGTCCCAACACAAAAAGCCATGCTACTGCATAGCCTATACGATGAGCCGTTTTGGTCTGAAACCAGCGAGAAACAGAGTAGTGGTAGACTGAGGGGGCTCCGGATGAATGGATGTTAGTTGATGTCGCTATAAAAGAAAGACCGAAAGGGAGAACTTTTCAGAAACTGATCGCGCTATCAAAAAAATAGAAACCCGACGAGGTATTACATGGGTTCCCGTGATTGTGATGTGTGCACTGATTAGAGTACTTTAAAAGCTCCGCTCTCGGTTATCGTGCCTGTCGTGCCTTCCGCTAAAAACGGCCTTGAAGGGCCATTTTCTTCTGTCTTCCGGTCGTTCGGGGCCCTTACAGAGTAGCCGATATGGTCTGTAATGTCAACGGAAAGGTTTACGTCTGGGGATAACTAAAAAACAGCGTTTAGCGGTTAGCGTGTAGTGATTAGTTAAGAAAAAAGACTCATTTTACTAAACGCTAAACGCTCGACGCTAATCACTGACTTCGCATGCTATAGTGTTCACGCCATGCAGTACCTCCAAGGACTCAATGACCGACAAACAGAAGCTGTGCTTCACACAAAAGGTCCGCTCCTCATCGTCGCGGGGGCTGGAGCGGGAAAGACGCGGGTCATTACGCACCGCATACTTCATCTCATTAAGCAGGGAGTCCCGCCCGAATCGATCCTCGCGATTACCTTTACGAACAAAGCGGCCACAGAGATGCGCGAGCGAGTCCGTGCGCTCATCTCAGCTGATCGAACTCTTAATCAAGAGGATGTTTCTGACTCTTCCACTAACCGCTATACGCTATCCGCCGGCTGGCGGACTAAACGCTTCCCATGGCTCGGCACTTTCCACTCGCTTGGCGTATATATTCTCCGCGAGAACAGTGAGCGGCTCGGCCTATCCAAGCGTTTTAGCATTTTTGACCGAGCCGATTCAATAAGCGCCATCAAGGACGCGATCAGAGAGAGCGATCTTGACCCCAAAAACTTTGAGCCCGGTAAAATTCTTTCCGCCATAAGCCGAGAAAAAGGGAAGATGGTGCGAATAAATGAGTTCCGGGAGCGGGCCGTCGGAGACTACTTTCCGGAAATTGTTGGAAATGTTTGGGAAAAGTATGAAGCGATTCTCACCAAAGAGAAGGCGCTCGATTTTGATGACCTCCTCCTCAAAACCGCCGTGCTGCTCGAAAAAGAGAAGGCGGTGCGCGAGCACTACGTAAAGACATGGTGCTATATACATGTAGACGAGTACCAGGACACGAATCATGTGCAGTATATGATCACCAAACTCCTCTCTGAAGTGCATAAAAATATTGCCGTCGTCGGTGATATCGACCAGAATATCTACAGCTGGCGCGGCGCAAGTATCAAAAACATTCTCAATTTTGAAAAAGATTATCCGGAGGCAAAAATCGTACTGCTCGAAGAAAACTATCGTTCCACCCAAACGATCCTGACCGTTGCGAACCGAATCATCGAGAAGAACAAGATGCGCCGTGAAAAAACGCTATTCACGAAGAACGGGGAGGGAGAAAAAGTTGGCCTGTTTACGGCCTATGATGAAGTAGAGGAAGCTTCCTTTATCGCGCGGCGATCGAAACAACTGATCACCAGTGGTATCTCGCCGGCAGAGATAGCCGTCCTGTTTCGAGCAAACTTCCAAAGCCGCGCGCTCGAGGAGGCGTTCCTGCGGGAGGAAGTGCCCTACCAGGTGCTGGGTGTCCGCTTTTTCGAGCGAAAAGAAGTCAAAGATATCTTGTCATATGTCCGCACCGCCGGGAATCCAGAAAGTAGTGGTGATCTGCGGCGTATTATCAATGTGCCGCCACGCGGCATAGGTAAAGTCACACTCCTCAAAATCTTGGCCGGAAAAGAACAGGAGCTCCCTCCCGCCATGCGCGGGAAAATCGCCTCGTTCAGGAAACTTCTCGCCGAGTTAAAACAGCGGCTGGATACCACGGCACTTTCCGAAGCGATAAAGTGGATCGTCACCGAAAGCGGCATTGAAGCGGAGCTTAAGCGGGGAGGGACCGATGAGAATGAGAGACTTGAGAACATCAAAGAGCTGGTGACCTTTGCCACACGCTATGACTACCCTCGAGACGGCACAGCGCGAGGGGATAGCATCGATAAGTTTCTGGGAGATGTTGCACTTCAGAGCGATCAAGATGAGCTGAAAGAAGAAAAAAATGCGGTGCGGCTTATGACGGTGCACTCCTCGAAGGGTCTGGAATTCGAATATGTCTTCATTTCCGGCCTTGAAGAAGGCCTTTTTCCGCACGAGCGCCTCAATCAGGAACACCAAGGCGAAGGCGCGAAGGAGGAAGAGCGCAGACTATTTTACGTCGCGCTTACACGGGCCAAGAAAAAAGTATTTCTGACGTACGCGGGAGTGCGCACCATCTTCGGATCGCGCCAGGTGACTATTCCTTCGGAATTCATCTTTGACATTGACGAGGAATTCCTAGAAGCCGAAAATTATATGGAGGGTGGGGGGAAGATTATTTATTTCGAGTGACCGAAATAAATAATCTTGCTGAAGTATGAATATAGAATTATGAGTTATGCTATTTTTGCATTTTTTCTTTAATTCCTAATTCATACTTCATAATTCATTTTTTATGCTTCATAAAAAATCACTCGGTCAACACTTCCTCCGCTCCAAAAGTGCTCTCGTCAAAATTGTAGACGCAGCACACCTTTCGCACGATGACACTGTTTTAGAAATCGGTCCCGGCGAAGGTGTACTCACGGAG
>CAZOIN010000113.1:0-2055 GCA_964579985.1 uncultured Candidatus Saccharibacteria bacterium | reverse complement strand
GGGCGATTTTTTTTGCACCCTCATCTATCCCATTATTCGCGCGAATAATGGAATAGATGAAATCTTTTGTGGCTATTTGAGTTGTTTTATCTTTTCGGCGATGAGGCTGGGCGTGCCGTTACGGGTCGAGAAGCGGCCTTTGACCGTAATGCAGTTCTCCGTGGCCAGCAGTTTTTTGAACTCTTCATACACTTTCGGGAACACCACGACCTCAATTGACGAGGTGAGGTCGGCCACGCGAAGAAAGGCCATTAGGTCGTTCCTCTTGGTGATGATGGGCTTGTACTCCTCAATGATGCCGCCTACGACCACGACCATACTTTCCTTGAATTCTTCCTTGATCTTTTGAATCGTGAACTCTCGCTTTTCCAGGATATCGCGGAACTTGTCGAGCGGGTGTCCCGAGATGTAGAGACCAAGAAGCTCCTTCTCCCATGCGAGCCTTGCTTCCATGCTTGCGGGAGGGGCCTCGTGCAGTTTTAGTGCCGGCATCGCAATCGGGCTTCCCATGCCCCCAAACAGAGAATCCTGATTTGCCGGTTGGTTCGTGCTCTGCTTATTCTGTTCGAGCAAAAGTTCGGTGTTCGCAAGCATCTGACCCCGCTCTCCGAATTCATCGAGCGCGCCTGCCTTGATGAGGGCTTCGAGTGATTTTTTATTGAGGTTGCGGTCTTTGATCCGTTCGAGAAAGTTGGAAAGCGAGATGAATGTTCCACCGCGTGTGCGCTCCTCGATAATCGCGTTCGCGATCCCCTCACCGAAGTTTTTTATCGTCATAAGACCGAATCGGATACAATCGGAGCGTTGAGCGTTTGGCGTTGAGCGGTTAGTAACCTCATCCTCGTTTAGAGTTTCGGATTTTTGATTTTGAATTTGTTTCGGATTTCGGATTTCGGATTTCGGATTTTGAGTCTTCACTACGGTGAACCCAGAATAACTTTCATTCATTGATGGGGGCAGAACCTTGATCTTCATACGCTTACACTCGTGGATGATCTCGCCGATCTTTTCCACGTCACCCGACTCGGCTGTGAGCACCGCAGACATATAGATGGCGGGGAAGTTCGCCTTCATGTACGCCGTCTGATAGGCCACCTTTCCGTAGCTTGCCGCGTGCGCCTTGTTGAAACCGTAAGCCGCGAAAGGTTCGATTAGTCTCCACAGTTTTTCCGACTCTTCCCTCGGCAGGCCTCCCTTGATAAAACCCGCGATAAGTTTTTCCTTCTGCGCCTCCATTTCGGCCGGGATCTTTTTCCCCATGGCCTTGCGCAGTTTGTCCGCTTCGAGCCACGAAAACCCCGCAAGTTTGATCGCGATGAGAAGCACGTCGTCCTGATAGGTGATGACGCCATAGGAATCGGCGAGGATTTCCCGAAGGCGCGGATCGAGATACTGCACCAACACCTTGTTATGTTTACGCTCGATATATTGCGGGATATTTTCCATGGGGCCCGGACGGTAGAGTGCGACCATCGCGTTGATATCATGTATAGACGACGGACGAAGCTCCTTTAGGTAGCGCGTCATACCTCCCCCGTTTAGCTGGAAAAGTCCACCCGTTTCGCCGAGCGCTAGCATCTCGAAAGTCTTTTCATCGTTCAAAGGGACATTCTCGATGTCGATCCTTATGCCTTCGATGCTTTCTACACGGGTTACGGCGTCCGCGAGAATTGAAAGGTTCCTGATACCGAGAAAATCAAACTTGAGAAGCCCCGCGTCTTCGACGGCATGCATGTCGTACTGCGTGATGAGCTTGCCGCCCTTCGGATCGAGTTGGAGCGGCACGAAATCGGTGAGTGGAGTGGGGGAGATGACCACGCCGGCCGCGTGCACACTGATGTGGCGTGCGCAGCCCTCGATCTTTTTCGCCATATCTATGATTGTGGCAACCCCCTCGTCATCTTTATAAAGTTTCTGAAGTTCGGGGACAAGCTCGAGCGCACGCTCGATAGACATCGGGAACCCTTGCGAGCCGAACGGAATGAGTTTGGCGATGCGATCGCCGAGCGAGTACTCAAATCCCATAGCTCGCGCGATGTCGCGGACACTGCCGCG
>CAZOIN010000112.1:0-1981 GCA_964579985.1 uncultured Candidatus Saccharibacteria bacterium | reverse complement strand
TCCGCTTTTTATGGTTCGTTACAAACTGAATAAAGGGGAAACAAAGCAATGATGAGCTTATCTTGTGGAATTAGGCAAACTTTAGAGCAGAAGCAAAAGCTTGTGATTAAGCAAGAACTACGCCACTCATTAATTCAAGCGGTTCAGTTAGATTTTCCGACCGGACACGACGAGGAAGACGATAGACGGGTCCTTCACCTTAAAAATCTTTCCGCTCTCTCGGATGATTCCCTGAAGAAAAAGATTTCAGGG
This sequence comes from uncultured Candidatus Saccharibacteria bacterium, assembly GCA_964579985.1. Classification (GTDB taxonomy): domain Bacteria; phylum Patescibacteriota; class Minisyncoccia; order Phycocordibacterales; family UBA10002; genus UBA10002. The sequence continues at coordinate 1,729 of CAZOIN010000112.1, read as the reverse complement.
GGCGTTGAGACCGGAGATGAGATGGCGGAAGTTCTGGATAATTATTGGAAAAAGTTTGGAAATCCAAGGGTTATCATTTCAAGGGCGATAAGCGCTCCGGAGAATGGTTATTGTTCTCTTGCGTTTCTTGCTAACGCGATTTCAATTGGCGAGTGGCTTACCGACGCTAGCGATCGCGAGCGATTTAGAAACATTCTTGAAAAAGAATGGGATAAAGATCGAGTGTGTCAGGGAAGCGAGGCGGTATCGTCTCTGCTCAAAAAACTTCAGAACCCCGACGCTCTTTTTAGGTTGGCAGATATTATAAGGGAAGAAGAGAATCTTCAGATATTTACCGACACGGCTGAACTGGAATTTTTAACTGAAGGAAAGAAAATCAGCAAAGAAGATGTTAATCTCTTATCTCAACTTCTCCGCGATGCCGTCGTCTTAATGCCTCACCGTCATTATTGGAATCCGCAGAGAAGAGAGGAAGCAAGGAAAATTCTTTCGGAATCGCCGGAAGTTTTTCAAAGATATGAAAGAATTTCTCCGCTTATAGTAACGGCGTTCTTGCCGGTTTTGGACGAGGAGCTTACCAGTAAGTTGTATCTTTTGGCTCAAGATGAGTATATTCAGAGAAGCGCGGACAACAAAAGGTCTTTAATAGGAGGAGTCGTTGCTGTGCGAGAGAACTCAAACCTGCTAAATCGAGCCGAAGATATTATCCGTCATACCGTCTCCGTGTGCGACAGCGCGAAAGGACTGGTAAAGATTTATCGCCAGCTACCTTTCATTCATTACACTTTAGCAAGCAACTTTCCGTTTCACATAAGAAACGCGGAACAGCTTCTGAATCATATGAATGGATCGGGTCTTTCTTCCATTCTTAAAGAGCTGGAGTTGACAGAACAAGAGGAATCTCTGGTTATGGAATCCCTTGATCGTCTAAATCGGCGAGGTCTTTTGACCGCTCTTGTGGGGCTTTATAATGTCTATAAAGTCAAGAACTACAAACGGGGAAAGGAATTGGTGAAAATTATTGTGCTTCGCCTCGCGGAAAAAAAGTTTGATAATTTTCGCTACACTCATGAATATGCCGAAAAACAGCTTGAGATTCTTGAATATCAGTCAAGCTGGCAAGAGAATGTCTCCTGCGTGAAGCACATCGGAGATATCTCCGGGATAGAGTCGGCAACAAACGCAATGCATCAAGCTGTGCCGGTATTGGAAAGGAAGTTCAAAGCAATCTTCCCGGATCCTGTATGGTGGGAAACCGCGTCTTTGCAGGAGCTTTTCAATAAATGCGTTGATGAAATTAAGAGCAGTAAGAGCGGAAACGAAAAACAGAAAGCTATCGCTCAAAAGAAGGAGGTTGAAGTCGCGTATAGAATTAAGTCCATAATAAATGAACTGCGGCGAATGACCCCAGATGGCTTCTTGATCCTTGGTCAAATAACGAGGAGTGGTTTGGCCCAGTCCGCAGATTACCCATCTCTATTTAATGTGTTTTATGAAATTAATTCACTCTATAGCCACCCCAAAACAAATCCTGCCACCTTTATGCTATATTGAGATATGCGCCTCACAAATGAAGAACATACACTGTTGATATCATACTACAAAAAAGGTCCAAACACACTTGTTCGCGCGCGAGCGCAAGCAATACTAATGAGTAGCCAAGAAAAAATGGTCACAGAAATTGCAAGCGCTGTTTTGTACAATCGGCACACAGTCGGCCAATGGATAC
>CAZOIN010000111.1:0-4361 GCA_964579985.1 uncultured Candidatus Saccharibacteria bacterium | reverse complement strand
GACGCTCAAACAATTGCTTTCGGAACTCCCGCTCGCCATTAACGTGCACAAGTCTTCCGCCGACCTCAAGACCTACGTTTCCTGCGGAGATATCGTGGCAAAACAGGCGAAAGTCAAGGTAACCTACAGCGTTGACGGTTTTACTCCCGATGCCGTGAGAATTAAGAAAGGCGATACGGTCTTGTTTGAAAATGTCACCGGCAGACCCGCTTCCGTTGCTTCGAATACTCACCCGACGCACCTTCTCTATCCGGAATTTGACCAGTATAAGACAGCGGAGCGCGGCAAAACGGAATTTCGCTTCACTTTCGACAAAGTCGGCACATGGAAATATCACGACCACCTGAACGCGAGCATGGGAGGAACAATCGTTGTTACTGAATAAACTCTACAAAACACAGACCACACAAAAACCAAACAAAGCACAAATATTATCCAAACTTTTCAAACCCATCTTCGTTTGTTTTTTGAATGACTGTGTCTTGCTTGGGTTTTTGTGCACCGTGCTTTGCGCTTTAGATAATTGGATTACAAATCACACATGAGTAAAACATCTCAATTACTGTTACGCCTCGCCCTTGCCTTTGCCTTCCTCTATCCCGCCTACGGATTTTGGAAAACGCCGTCTGATTGGATCGGATATATTCCGGTATTTGTGAAAAATGTTGGGCTCTCGCAGGATACGCTCATTATGGCGCTCGCCGTCGTGCACCTTATCATCGCGCTTTGGATTCTCTCCGGTTGGCGCATCTTCATTCCTTCCCTAGCCGCCGCACTTTTCCTTATTTCCATTGTGTATTTCAACTTGAACCAACTCAATGTTCTCTTTCGCGACATCTCGCTCGCGCTCGCGGCGCTCGCATTAGCATTTCATTCTAGGAGATAATTACAAGGTTCGACCTTGTAAGAAACAAAAATTTAGCGGAGGGGTCATTCGACTCCTCCGCTTTTTCGGTGCCCTCCATCTGCATCCACTTAATAACGCAACGCGCCGAGTGATGGTAACTTCAGCGGATGCGAAGGGATGGTTTCACGAATTTCGCACAACGTAACGAGTGCGAGCGCTCGATTGGCTTGCTCCTCCAGCAGAGTTTCAAGCCCTTCAGGCCAAAAGAGGGCGAGGGTTTTTGTGCTGGCGCCGTCCATTCCGTCCACAAAAGAGCAAAGGTCAAACCAACCGTCGGTAAAGTGGTGCCGCAGATATCCTTGGAGAAAAGCCATCATCTCCGTTCCCCATGCGGCGAAACCGGCGGACTTGAGCGGTGTCATCCATGCCATGAAGCGAGCAACTTCTTCCGTTCGATTATCGGTAGGACCCGGATGGCCTGTAGAGAGCGGCGCGCTAAAGAACTTTTTGTTCGGATCGCCTAAAAAGGCGGCGGCGAAACGTACGGGGTGTGGGGGTTGAACCGTAATAAGTACTCTTTTTTCAAGATTTCTTGTATTCATAGGGGCATTCGGGATAATGTTGTTTTGTTTGTGCCGGAACCAAAGACAAGATTGCACCAACCTGTCTTATCTGTCAACGCGACGCCCCCCGGCTAACAGGACACGGATGCTTGGGTTCCACCTGGATGCGTTCTCCGCTTTTCAGTCCAGCGTAGTGGTCACAAATATTTCGCTGGGGTTTCCCGGTATGAGAGATCTCTTCCCATTCTCGTTCACTGGTACAGTCAGCAACGATCTGCCTGTCTTGCAATCAAATTTTTTGGAACAACTTCGGAAGCGCTTCTGACTTGCTATTTGGTTCCGCAATCAAGAAAAGAAAAAACGTTTGTTTCCACAACAGAAACAAACGTTTTGTTACGCCAATGCAGGATATAGAATGCGTTAACCAGAAAGTCTGCCTCGGAACCATTCTATCGTCCGCTTCAAACCGTCCTCTGAGGAAACAAGCGGCTCCCAATTCAGGAGATGTCTTGCGCGAAAAATGTCAGGTCTTCGCACAAGCGGGTCATCTTCCGGCAAGGGCCTGGTCTGAACAATCCTGCTAGTACTTCCGGCAAGACGCTTAATCAACGCCGCCAGCTCAAATACCGTTATCTCCGAGGGGTTGCCAATGTTCACTGGAAGCGTTACGTCGCTGTCAGCAAGAAGCAGAACGCCGCGTATGAGGTCAGAAATATACTGGATACTCCTTGTCTGCAGACCGTTTCCAAAGACTGTCAGATCCTCATTACGAAGAGCTTGGGTGATGAAAGTTGGAATTGCCCGACCATCGTCATGCCGCATATACTCGCCATATGTGTTGAAAATTCGTACCGTCCTGGTTTCCACACCATACTCGCGGCGAAATACTGTTAGCATTGTCTCCCCCAATCGTTTGCCCTCGTCGTACACGGCGCGGATGCCCGTGATATTGACATTTCCGTGATAGGTCTCTTTCTGCGGGTGCTCAAGAGGATTCCCATACACTTCGCTGGTAGAAGCAAAGACATAACGAGCTTGTTGTTTTCTCGCCAGCTCCAGAAGATTATAGGAGCCGAGACAACAAACGCGCAGAATTGCCATCTGCAGGCGTCCCATATCAGTAGGGCTTGCGGGGCAGGCAAAATTGTAGATGGACTGCAATTTTTCTCCCCGTACCACAAGCGACTCGGCAATATCATGCTCGAGAAAAACGAAGTTGGCATTTTCCTTCAATCGCCCGACGTTTTCTCGTGAGCCCGTAATCATGCTATCAACTCCGATTACCCGCTCTCCGCGTTTCAAAAGAGCTTCAGCAAGATGCGCTCCAATAAAGCCTGCAACTCCGGCAACCAGGACAGTTTTTTCGGTGATCATTATTCTCCCTTTCCATAAAGGTTTGTTTTCAAGGTCATAATCTCCTAAACGTAATTATGCATTTCAAATGCAGCTTGTCAATGAAATTAATTTACTCTATAATTGTTAGGATGGAAAAGAGATCTACTCAAAATGACTGCCTCATTTGCGAACGAATTAAACTCATCAAGCAAGGTAGGAATCCTTATTTTGTCGCAGAACTCAAAACGGGTTATGTCGTCATGGGGGACTACCAATTCTTTAGGGGCTACACACTTTTTTTGTGCAAGGAGCACAAAAATGAACTGCATGAACTTCCAACCGCTTTTCGGCGACAGTACCTGTGGGAAATGAGCCAGGTCGCGGAAGCCATATACCGCGCCTTCCATCCAAAAAAATTGAACTATGAGCTGCTGGGCAATACGGATATGCACATTCACTGGCATATCTTCCCGAGGCACTCAAACGACCCTCTCCCAAGGAGGACGGTGTGGAATATAGAAAAAGAAATTCGTAACGCCGATTCTGCCCGACCAGATAAAACATCACTTGCGCAGCTAAGAAAACTTCTTAAGCAAGGTTTGGCTGATGTATTAAAAAAGCCCCCTGCGTCACATCAGGAGGCTAGAGAACCATAAAAATCTCCAAGAAGAGCGAAGTGTTTCCACCCCTCCTCAAAAAGGAAAGCACGAACTGTTTTTCCGGAAACAAGAAGCTCTTGGATGTACACGGGTATGTTCAGACCATTGGCGAATTTCCTTTCTTTCATCTTTTGCAGTTCCGAAATTGGGAAATAGCGGATTCCGACATCCGTACCCCACAAAAAATCTTGTGCTGATTCTCCTGCTTTCTCGTGAGAAGCGAGCTCGACAAGGTTATCGCTTTTAAGGCAACCGACTTTATGTGTCGTCGCAACTCCCAATCTCGGAGAAAATGAAAGAATCACCTCATCTTGATGTAACGCAGTATAGGAACAAAAACGATGAAAGACCGTTTGTGATACCAAACTATCAATACCGCATACGCACCATCCATTTGGCACATTTAGATTTAGATGTGGGAGTGCAGAAGTGAATCTGCTTAATGTCCCTTGAACATCGGGAAAATCAAGTATGCGGATTTTACCTGTCTCTATTTCTTTCAGGTAGCGTTCGTGCAGGACTTCGTGAATATCATTCCTGCGGTACCCCGTTAAAACAACGATTTCTCCAACCGCCGTTTCATTGAGCACAGTGTCGAGTATATGAGCGATAAGAGGATTTCCATCGAAGTACAGTACGGCCTTCTGTGCACTTTCCGTAAGCAGACCAAGCCGCCTACCTCTGCCGCCAGCGAGAATTGCAGCATTCATTGTGTGTTCAGTTGTTAAAGATCTTTCAAGAATTGGGTTTATTCTGTCACAAAGCCAATATGAGCCATTGAGTAAAGAATAACGATCTCGGATATTATGTCAACGTTTGTATGAGGCCACCCGCTTTTGCACTCCGCTGGTAATTTGGACATCATCATCTCCTTCGGCTTCCATGATAACAGAAATTGCACCGGCGTCATCTTGTTACCGAAAGCGAAATGAACACGTTTGGTGTTGTACCAGACGA
>CAZOIN010000110.1:0-4537 GCA_964579985.1 uncultured Candidatus Saccharibacteria bacterium | reverse complement strand
AGCTCTTGTATGATGACTACTCCTTTCTCTTTGTCCTGCTTCACCAGTTTGAATGGCGCCGTTTCTTGAATGCGGCGGTCAAGCGCCGCAATGCGTTCTCCAATAATTTCCGCGGCACGTTGGATATTGTAGGAGTCAAAGGCTTTTTGGCACTCTTCTGAAAATTCCTTTCTATTCGTGGCATTCGTTTTCTCCGTTCGCACCTTCGTGTCGTGCAAATGCTCCTGTGCCATTCTCATAATCCGGCTCGTGAGATTGCCGATACCGTTTGCGAGGTCGGCGTTGTAGGCTTCTTTGAAAGATTCAAGCGTCACGTCGCCGTCCTCAAACGGAGAAATGTGGCGCGCTAAAAACCAGCGTACCGCTTCCCCACCATACTCTGCAATAAGTTTACTAGGATCAATCACATTCCCCAGCGTCTTTGACATTTTCTTACCTCCTGATGTCAAAAAGCCGTGAACGAGTAGCCGTTGTGGGAGTGGCAACTTTGCCGCAAGAAGCATTGCCGGCCAGATGGCCGCATGAAAGCGAAGAATGTCTTTGCCGATCACGTGCGCGTCCGCCGGCCAGAATTTTTTGAATAATGCATCGTCACTCCTGCCGAATCCAAGGGCGCTCAAATAATTCACCAGGGCGTCGCACCACACGTAGATCTTTTGAGTGGGGTCACCCGGCACCGGCACTCCCACCGAGACGGTACCTGCAGGGCGGGAGAAACTGACATCCTCAAGACCGCGATCAAGCAACGCCAGAATCTCATTTTTCCGCGTTTCCGGTATGATCTGAAGCTTTCCACTCTCTATTTCCTTCTTAATAGAAGTCGTGTACTTGGAAAGCCTAAAGAAATAATTTTCCTCGCTGATCTCTTGCGGCCTTTCCCCATGCTCTGGACAGTTCCCGTCCACCAATTCTTTTTCTGTAATGAACGCTTCGTGTCCGACACAATAGAGGCCTTTGTAGGAACGTTTTTCTATGTCTCCCGAAGCCTGCAACCGCCGCCACATTTCCTCCGCGCCCGGCCAGTGCACCTTTCTATCAGAGGTACGGATAAATTGGTCATACGAAATGTCCAGTTTCTCAAATAACCCCTTGAAATTTGAAATGATAACATCGAGGTATTCTTCTGTGTTTTTTCCTTCCGCCTTGGCTGCGCGTACTATCTTCTGTGTATTCTCATCCGCGCCGGTTAAAAAATAAACCTCGTCACCGCAAAGCCTGTGATACCGCGCGATGATATCAACGAGTGTCGTCGTATACGCGTGCCCCATGTGCAGATTCGCGTTCGGATAGAAAATGGGTGTTGTTATGTAGAAAGTCGTTCGCATATCATGCGGTAAGTTGTTTGCGCTTCTGCACATCGTCGAGGTATTCCATAAGCGTGGCTGCAAGCGGAACCGAAATGAGCAGTCCAAGGAATCCTCCGAGCTGTGCCCCGATGATGAGGGCCAAGATAACGGTCATGGGGGGCACCCCGATGATCTTTTTGACCACCAAAGGATAGATAAGATGATTTTCGAACTGTTGGATGATGAGATAGACGCCAGCCACGAGCAGCGCGAACGAAAGACTTCCGGTGCCGTAGGCGGTGGCGACAGCCGGAATCGCCGCGAGGATTGGGCCGAACAGCGGGATCGTCTCAAAGATGGCCGCGAGAGCGGCGAAAAAGAGCGCGTTCTTTACTCCCATTATCGTGAGCCCTAGATACACAAGAATGCCCACAAGCACAGCGAGTAGAATCTGTCCCTGAATCCAGAAACCGATCTTGCGCTGTGTCCGTTTCCAGAGCCCGATCACATAGTGCTCATGCTGTTCCGGAGTAACGATCCGTAGGAATGCGCCTACACCGTCTTCCTGTACCGCCAAGTAGAATGAGAGCACGATGATAAGAATGAACTGTACGATGCCGCCGAATACGACCGACACGTTGTCCCAAAACCCTTTGGCGAAGCTTCCGAGTATCTGACTAAGGTCCGTGAATACCGCAGTGAGCGATGATGGCTCGGTCGTGCTCGTAATGCCTTGCGAAAGGGTCTCTGCGAAATCGGCTCCCTGAAGCACCGAATTGCGTGAGGCAGAAATCGGGGCTGGCACGCCTTCAAGTAGCTCCGGAAACGCTCGAAGGAAGTTTGCCGTATCCGAGAGTAGAAGGGGAACAAAGAAATAGAAGACTCCGATGAAGGCCGCGGAAAGCAGGACGTACATTGACATTACCGCGAGCAGACGTGGTACCTTGAACCTCTTCAACCAGACCGTGAACGGTTCAACGGACGAGGCGATGACCACCGCGGTAAGCACAACGAGAAGAATGCTGCGAAGATAAAAGAGCAGGAAGAAGAATAGCAACACCAGCATGGCCCGAAAGAGCGTGCCGGTGGTGATGCTTATTCTGGTCACGGGAGGAAGAGACATAAGGGGATGATAGCACAGCTCTATAAAATCCGAAATTCGAATGTCGAAATACGAAACAACATCTCCCGAAACTCCTCAAAACACAAACACTCCAAACTAATCAAACATTCCGTCCGTGCTTGGTCTTGTTTGTGAACTGTGTTCTGTTTGGCCTTTTGGATACTGTGCTTTGTGCTTTAAAAAGATATTTCGTGCTTCAATTTACCTTAGAGGTGCAACAATTTCTCCAATCCCTTTTTACTCTTTAAGGGTCCGATGAGTGCGAGATTCAGTCCCGACTCTACAAAATAGGTATCCACAAGATGCTTGATGTCTTGTGCGGCCACTGCACGAATCTTCTCTGCGGCCTCCTGTGGAAGGCGCACGGGTTTTCGGACGATCTCTTGATATCCGTAGAATTCAGCAAGCGAATCTGACGATTCGAGCCCGAGGTACATGTTACCGATAAGATACTCCTTAACGCGTGCCAGTTCTTCCTCTTCTATAGGTTTCATCTTTAGCCGCCGGAGCTCTTCCATGAGCGCTAGAACGGCTTCTTCGAGTCGCTTGGCCGGAACTCCCGCGGTGATTTCGAGAAAACCATGATCCGTAAAGGATTCATGCGTCGCGCCCACATAGTAGCAGATGCCCAGTTCGTCGCGCATCTTTTGGAACAATCTCGAACTCATGCTCCCGCCGAGGATCGTCGAGGCGACTCGCATAGCCGGCATGTCTTCGCTATACAGATTAAACGTCCGGAGCGCGAGCGCGAGATGCACCTGATCGGTCTCCTTGTAGGTAATGACGATATTCGGCTCTTTTTGCAATTCTTTGACCGCCGTTTTCGGATGTTTTTTGCCGCTCGGCATCTCTCTAAACGCCTGCTCCACGCGTGTAGCCACCTCCTTTTCATCTACATTTCCGGCAACCACCACGGTGGTTGCCCTCGACACGTAGTGCTTTTCGCGATACGCGATCATACTCTCGCGTGTCGTGCTTCGGACTGTGTCTTCGGAGCCCGCAATATCCCATCCTGCCGGCTGATCTCCGTACAGGAGTGCCATAAGTACATCGTGGATATGGCGCGTTGGCATATCCTGATACATGCGGATCTCCTCAACGATGACACCCTTCTCCTTCTCGAGTTCGGCTTCCGGAAATGTGGAATGTAGATAGATATCCGAAACGACATCGAGAATACTGTTGAAGTGCCTTCGATCGGATTTGGCAAAGTAGCCGGTCATTTCCTGCGCCGTGAAAGCATTGTACTGAGAGCCGATGCCATCGAGTTCGCGCACAATGTCTATGGCCTTGGGGCGCTTGCTGGTTCCTTTAAAACACATGTGTTCCAGGAAGTGCGAAATCCCACTTATCTTCTTAGTCTCATATTTCGAGCCGGCCTCAACGAGCACCATAACCGTCACGGTCGGGTTATCTTTCATCGGCACCGTGATGAGGCGGAGGCCGTTTGGTAATACTTGTCTAACGAATTGCATGAGAGGAGTGTAACAAAAAAGAGTTCCCTGCGAAAGGGAACCCCATTGTCTTACCAAAATCTTCACTGTTGAATTGATGCTTGATAATTACCCCAAACTACAAATCCTTTCCCCTTTCGAGTAACGACAACCTCCTCTTCTGACCCAGAAAGATGAAGAATAAGATTGCATTCTTCCGCTTCCTCGTCAGAACCTCCACGGGACGTCATTAAGCTTTGAAGAACACCCAGGTTTGCCCCGTAAAAAGGATTGAACATAAAATCAACAAAGGGACAATGAGGTATCTCCTCCGGGCCGATTGCCCCGTTTGATTTTACCGAGAAATTCCCATCGCAAAATATTTGTTCACACAGTTGCAGTTCGCGAAGAAAGCCTTGTGTGAAATCAAACCCAAAACTTACTCTGCCATTAAACCGAACCGGCAATTCCATCGTAGTCATAGAACCTTTCTGTCTTTCGTTTTGAAAGACGTTGCTGAACTTAGCTCTTTATAGCAGAAGCCAAACGTGGCGTCAATTGAGCTATTTCCACCCGTTCCTGTTTTCCTGTGTATGTACGGGGATATAACATCACACACTATTTCATTTCATCATACGCCTTAATTTCCGATATACCTCATCGTCATTCCTTTTTCCTATCAAAGGAACGTACAG
>CAZOIN010000109.1:0-7877 GCA_964579985.1 uncultured Candidatus Saccharibacteria bacterium | reverse complement strand
TTTGAAAACCCCTCGGTTTTCAACGCTCGCGGACTCGCTGCTTTCCGCCACGGGGAAACTCCCGTTTCCCCGACCCCCTTCCCCTCTCTCCGCATTCATCCCCGCAGCAAGCTCGCGGGGAATTCTGCGGGGAGATTAATTCTTCAGCAGCGGGAATAGTTTTTCCCACAATTCGTCGAATTTGAGATAACCAGCCTTGGCATTGAAATGTCCGGCATTCGGGATGAAGGAAAGATCAACGCCGAGATGCTTCGCCAGTTCCTCACCGTTTTCGAGAGAGACATATGGGTCATTGTCTGACTGGAAGACAACAAACGCATCGGATTTCTTTTTAATTTCATCCCACTTGAAATCAAAGCCACCAAAGCTACGATCTTGATCATAATTCTTAATCGGTTTGATACCGATAGGCGTTCCGACAAGAAAGACGGCTTTTGCTTTCTGTTCGAGTCTAGGCAGCATATGCAACAAAAACACGCCGCCCAAACTGTGGCCGACAAAAATTGTGTTTTCCGATATCTGTTTTTTGTAGTCATCCAAAACCTTGAGCCATGCCTCTACAGATTGCCCTTCCGGAGTCGGGAAATGCGGCACAAAGACGTTACAGCCTTTTGCTTCCAGTTTCGCCCTAAGCCAAGGAAACCAATTTTTTTCCGGATCCCCGCCTGTGCCATGAAAAATAAATACATTGCTCCTCATGACTGTTCATTATATCGCACCTCAATACCTTAGGAACCGGCTCATCGCGCACCTTCCCCATGTTTCAATCAGTATCATTAATTCTTTGGACCACCTCTTTGGGAGTATTTTCGTAAATGCAACTGAGTTGCATTTACGAAATGCGCCTAATCATTAACAAAAACCATTAAATATAGAATCTGAAGTTATTTGAAGAGGTCAGAACTCAACAATGACCGAGACGGGTAAATGATCAGAGCCTGTAGCGTCCTCGACTTTGGGTGAATACGTCTTGAGATTAGCGCTGGCAAAAATGTAATCAAGTCGCCTATTTACTGCGCGCGGTTTGCACACCTCACAACCTTCGGGATAGAGACTCCATGTTGGGGCGGAACTAGGATCAGTATCCACCAAAACCTCGCGCATCCGCTGTATGGGATTCATGTCAGGCGTTGCATTGAAGTCCCCCATTACAATCACACTTTCTTTTGGCAGCACTTGGATTAGATTCTCTACTTGAAGATCAAGAACTTCCGACTCTTGTTGATGTGTGTGCATTGTGTGTACGGAAAACACTTTGAGAATTACTTTTCCCACCTCGATACCTGCCTCCACCGCGACTCGACGATGCTCCTCCGAGAGGATATGCGTCTTGTTGAAATGTATCGGATACTTGCTAAAAAGGGCATTTCCTATCTTTCTTCCATCCAAGCGGAGTTCGACTTCAGTCGAGAATGCTTGAGCGTAGCCAAGTTTCGTCAAAAAACTAATGATGTCCCGACTGCTATCTTCCGGCACGACTTCCTGCAAACCAATGATATCAGCACGGGAGGCACGTAAAAATTCCGAGACCTTTTTGAAGTCTCCGTCCATCCAGATATTCCAGGAAAGAATCTTGATTTGCATATGATGCTACTCAATTCGACATTGCGCCTTGAGCACTGAAATATCGGCGGCGGTAGGCGAGGTGTTAACGCCTTGATTCAAGCGATACATGATGGCTTTAGGGTCTTCGACGTGCTCGAGCGAGAGGGCATGACCGAGTTCGTGTGCAAGCACGCGCACTAACTTCTCCGAATCATTGAATTGGTAAACATCTATTCTCTGCCCCGATTGATCGCTCGTGTAAAGCCCTTCGGTGAATTCCTCGCCCCTTGCCTTGCCGATTCGATTGAACGCTTCGGCGCTTGCGTTTATGTTATTCGCAACCTGATTGATAACAGTGACGAGCGCGTTAATATCATCCTGGAGCTTGCGAAGCTCGCTCTCCACACTGCGTATGCGCTCTACTTCCCTTTTGAGCGAGGCGCTTTCCGCGTTCAGGCGCGCCGAAACATCCCGAGGAGCTCCTTTCCGTTTGTTCCACTCTGCAACTTCCGCGTTGTATGCCTCGCTTCGCCTCTCTATCTCATTTACAAGCGCGTTATAAGAGATCTGCCGTTCCAGAAATTCTTGCTTGAGGGCTTTGTACTTTGCGGTAAGTGCATCATACGATGCCTGATTGTCATCTACTGACAGACCAAGCTCTTGCATCTTGATCGTTGCCTCCTGCCGGTAATCGAACACGAGATTAACCTTGAGCGAACCCTCCGGAGCGTATGTAAAGAGTTCTTTATCGGTCACTCCTTCCCACATCGCCTCCGCATCGCGCACTGCTTTCAAAAATCGCTCCTGTGATATTCCGAAGCGCGTATCAAATAAACCGAGGCTATAGGTGATCGGCTGTTTGCAAGGAAAATACTGCGCATAGATTTGTGTCCACAAGGCAATAATCGGGTCGCGATATATGTAGATACACGCGCCGATAACGATAAGAAGGAGTGCATTGCCAAAGCGTTGCATGACCGGTTTTTAGTACGTTTCTACCCGATGCTCCTTGATGAACGAAAGGGACGCGTCAAAAATACCGAGGAAGGCCTTGAAGGGTACTTCAACCAAAAAATCCAGGAAAAGCACGAAGATATTGATTGATGCGAACCTCACGCTGAACCAGCGCCCAGTATGCACTATAGGAAAGGTGAAGAGATTCCACACATGCCCGAATGTGCTCGGCGTTACTTTAGTCGGTTCCCATTGGTGAGCGCTTCTGCGGATACGGATGCCGAAATAGCTCACCAGTGTAAGGAATATGAAGAAGAGGAGAATACTTACCACATTTAAATTAAGCGCGATGAGCGTCCACAGGATGACTCCGAACGAAGCGGCGAAAAGCAGGATGTAGAAACAGACGACAAAGAAAAACGTCGTCGAGGTAGCGGGCGGGCGTATAAATATCTGTTTCATCTCTTTTCCCTGCACGACCGCGAACATTCCCTCGATGACCCGCTCTATTCCTCGCTTGTCGGTCGAGACGAGGGTAACCATGAGCAGGAGGAGAATCGGATGGAACAGCGCATTGGTGCCGAGCGCAAGGTAACTCACGGAGCCCAAGATAAAATACTCATACGGTAATTCAAGCAAGACACCGAGAACGATCTTGGTGAGAATCAGGTAGATGACCGCGCGCTGTCCGCTCACTTGCAGGAGCTTACGTTGTTGTTTCTGTTTTTTTTCGATGGTACTCCTCACGACCTCTTTCAGTTTTTCCTCATCCTCAAACACGAACTCTGCCCCCTTTCCGTAGGAGCGAAAAATCTCAAGAAGCACCGCATGGTACAGCGCGTGATTCTTCAGCCGAGTCGAGACTTTCCAGACCAAAGGGTTAGTAGCAATCTTGTCTGCCTTCCGGAGAGTTCGGAATACTTGCTCTACGACAGCGGAAAGGTTAATCTCATTCATATCGTGCCTCGCGACTTCCGGCATGGAGTGAATCAACAGCGCATAGAGGAGTCCCGACTGATCTTCGGAAAGGAAGCTCCTGCGGCACGCCGCATAGGTGATAAGTGCATGGTCCTTTATCTCAAAATCCTGGTAGACTACAAAAGGCACCGTTGCCGAAAAGAAGGATCCGACGACAAGCTCGGTGAGTGAATCGGGATACAAAAAGCGTTCGATCTCAATAGCCGCAAAGTCGAGAGAGAGTGATGTTGCAAGTCCTCTCTCTCCGAGAAACGTCCATTTGCGAATGATCTGAAGCAGGACGAGCGCTTTTAATTCCGGAACTCTATTGTTGGGAAGGTATCCGCTACCGACAAGATCACGGAGAAGAGCAATGCCGATGTCTTGCGATGATCGTTCGAGATAGAGGTGGCGATTTAAAATTCGTCTGATCGCGCTCCGGCGTATGATATGGTAGTCCTTGTAGTCGACAAGGGAACGCACCTTCTCATACATCGCACCAAACCGACCGGTGAGATGCTCAACGGTGATAAAGGGGCCCTGACCCTGCTCCTGCACTGTTTCGGTAACAGGACTAAGCCTACAGAGTCTTTTCATCTCTTCACTTACCATTGGGGAGTATTCTACCCTATTTTGATCTTTACTTCATCCTGTCGAAATCTCTAGGCTAGGAGAGATGGGCCGAAACAAGTTTGGTCATTTCGAACATGTTGACCACAGCCTTTCCGCCGAAGACTTTCTTCAAAGCCTCGTCCGCGTTGATGTTGCGTTTATTCGTGGGATCCTGAAGATTTCTCCCCTTAATGTACACCCACAACTTTTTCACCACCTCCGAGCGAGGCATCGGCCCATTTCCTACTACCGCGGCGAGTTCCGGACTCACCTTAAGCGGCTTCATAAAAGCAGAGTTTGCTTTTGGCATATCGTGTTAATTAATGAGTAACGTAATCAGTCTACCATAAGAGCGCAAAACTAGCTCGCTTTGGGCTTACCGAGATGCTGGTTTCCCAGAGTGCGGGGAAATTCTTAAAAAATTCTTCTTCCCGATTCAGTCCAGCGCTTGTGCAGATAGTACACGGCGGCCAGATACACCACGCCGACGATCGAAAAGATTAAACGATTCGAAAAGATCGACATCCCGATGTTTTTGCCGATGAGGCCGGCAAGTCCCAGGTTGAAACCCGTGACCACCATGACAAAGAAAGCGAGAGTGTCGTACTGTCTCTTTTCGTGGAAAAGCATCTGTCCGCCATTCTTCCAACGATACAAAAGATACCCTGCGGCAATGCCGGAAATGATCCAAGCAAGCGTGAGTAGCGAGCTCAAAAGACCGTAGAAAGCCGCTATCGGATTAAAGGCGAGCACCGGAGGGATACCGCCCAAGAATAACGCGATCGAAGCGATGACAAGTCGCGCTTCCGACCACACAAAACTGTAATGCTCGAGCCTCTCTGGAGTCGTATGCTCTTGAAGATTCATACTTAAAAGATTATTAGTTATTAATGGCTTAATCATACGGAAAGACTCGAAAAAACGCCATTTTCATAAATTCCATGCTTCTCGGAGTCCGAACCTATCTCAAACTGCCTGTCGCGGTCTCAAATACGTGAGATGAGGCCTTGTAATAACATTTTAGCACCCCTTCTACTCCTTATGTGAGCCGTCTCGGTCTGTGGGGTGTTTTTGTAAATGTTACAAATGAGACACGAAACACCCGTCTCGGTCACTGTCTCATCTTGGCACGAATTATTTACACCTCAGATTATCCGCTTCTTTTGGCGGATATGGCTTAATTTTTTGACCGCAATTACATTTTCTCTAATCTTTTTACTCTTTCTTCTACGGGTGGATGGGTTGAGAAAAAAGACATCAAGAATGAGGGTTTAAATGGATTAACGATAAACATATGCGCAGTCGCTTCATATTTCGGTTCGCCGACAAGCGGATGAGCGCGAGAGGACTGATGAAGTTTTTTGAGTGCCGAGGCCAGGCTTCGCGGGTCTTTGGAGATATGCGATCCGGTTTCGTCGGCCAAATACTCGCGCGACCGCGAAACAGCAAGATGGAGAAGCGTGGCGATAAGAGGAGTGAGAACCAAAAGCGCGATCGTGCCGAAAGCGTTGCCGCCGCCTCGATCACTTCGAGAATTACCGGTGAACATTCCGGCAAAATATGCCATCTGGGCGAGGTAAGAAATCGCGCCGGCAAGCGTGGCGGCGATGCTTGAGATCAGAATATCTCGGTTTTTGATGTGCGCCAGTTCATGAGCAAGCACTCCTCGCAACTCGTCTTCATTCAGCAATTGCAAAATGCCGCTTGTAACCGCCACGACCGCGTGTTTTTCGTTTCTGCCGGTGGCGAACGCGTTCGGAATAGGGAGAGATACGAGATAGAGCCTTGGTTTTGGTATATTCGCTTTTTGCGCAAGTTCCTCTATCATCAGATGAAGTTTCGGATTTGCTTCGCGTGAAATTTCTTTTGCTTTGTAGAGCGCGAGTACGATCTTGTCTGAAAACCAGTAAGAGCCGATGTTCATAATCGCCGAGAGTAGGAGCGCAACCAGCGCGCCGTTTTGCCCGCCAAAATAATAACCTACAGCAATAACCAAGCCTGTAAGACCACCAAGAAGAATAGTTGTTTTGAGTCGGTTCATGGATTAAAAATTTATAATTTACGACTGCGAATTGTTACCATTAGCCATTATTATTTACTCCAGTTGATAGGCTGTTCCTGCAAAATGCGAGTAAGGGTAACTATGTTTCTGCCAACCTTTGGCGCATCTTCTTTTGCCCATGATTCGGTTATATTTTCAGCGGTACTCCATTTTCCCGGGTGCCACATAATCGCGTTCGGCGGGATGAGAACCCCCATTTGGCTAAGTGCAGTCACCATCGACATTACCGCCATCTCCTGACCACCTTCATTTTCCTTTGATGCCGCAATAAATGCGGCTACCTTACCTTCGAGTTGAGAACCTGAATTCTCAAGAGGTGTCAGATGGTCAATAAATTCTTTCATAATGCCACTCATGTTCACCCAATATACCGGAGTTGCTAAGACGAGGCAGTCGGCTCTTACAATTTCCGGATACATAGCAACGATGTCATCTTGAGGCATTTTATCAGGCACTTCACTCCTGGGATCCTTGCTATAGTTTCCGGGTGTATGAACTATATTTTTTAGATCATAAAGATTGATGACCTTGATATCCGCTCCGGCTTGTTTTGCTCCATTTAAAACTAAATTGAGAAGCTCTGACACTATGCCGTCATGGTATGGAGATCCATTTATTCCTAAAACAAAAATAGATTTCATAATTTTTATCGCTTAAGAATATCTCCCAGTCGCCTGATGGCTTCGCCGTAGCGCGCCCAATCGCCATCTCTTTGCGCTCGGAGCGCCTCTTCATACGCGGCGTTCGCTCTTCGTATGCGTTCCTGAATATCCCTCGGGGCTGAGTCCTCGGGACGAACGCCTTGAGAAGGTGACACTTACGATTTTATCGTCGCAGTCCCTTGCGGTTTTACTCCTACTCCACTGCCAAAAATTTTCGATTAGTTGATTCAAGGCCAAATTTTTTAATAATATTCATCGAACCAATTATCTTTTAATCCGATTCAATTCGCCGTTCAAGCAAACTGGATCCATCGCCTCAATTTCGTCCATATATGACAATTCGGACGGCATACCATTCAGAAAAAATATCTTTTTGTGATTGACGTATGCCTGTCCCATTTCCATGAGCACATTCCCACCGATATAATTTTCAATTCCGTGTTTTTTTCCGTTAACAATTAGAACAGCATCACTTTCAAGAATATGTTTGTAGTGCTCATGGAAATAATTATTTTCTCGTTTCAATGCGGCTCGTTCGCCATTTTGCCACCTTGCTATGTGTTCTTTTTTCTCTCCTCGAACAAACGCTTCATAGTGAGGATGAATCCAACCGTCAAAACCTAAAGCACAAAGTTGATTTTTTGCTCCAACCATTTCTTTCATAAAACTTGTACTACCTAAAACATAGATTTTCATATAAGTTTTTCTATTTTATGGAAAATTTCTAAATTATCCTTTTCAAAAATGGACGGAATAAATCGCTTTCTATCCTCATCAGAAATATTGAAAATCTTCTCAAGCGGCCACGATTCAAAACCAATCGCTTTGCCTTTTTCTACTTTCAAGTCCTTAATTTTTCCCTCGTAGCGATAAGCATATATCGCCCTGATGACATTATTGGTTTTGTTCGTGGCGGTATCAAAAGTTTTGCTCCGAATCATTTGGATAAACGCGAGATTATTTTTCTCTATCTTTATTCCAGTTTCTTCTACTAATTCCTGCAAAACGGTATTTTCGTAATCAGAACCTATCTCGACATGACCACCAACTGTTGCATCCAATAAATCTGGATAAGTGTCTTTGTC
>CAZOIN010000108.1:0-4889 GCA_964579985.1 uncultured Candidatus Saccharibacteria bacterium | reverse complement strand
TGAAAAACTCAACCTTGAATCGGCAAAGAGTACCCGAAGCATTATCCTCCTCCTTGCTCCTCTTCTCCACTGGTCCAGGAAATTCACCTTGCCACACCCGGGAGGATGCCGCCTTGGCGGACGGACCGTTCGGCCGCACCTCTTCGCGCTCGAGAAATTCGGCACGCGCATCAAGACGCGCTCAAAGGACTACCTCATCACGCACAAGGGACTTACGGCCGCGACGGTCGTGCTCTACGAATCGGGAGACACCGCGACCGAGAATGCGATTATGGCCGCCGCGCAAATCTCCGGTCAGACGACAATCAAGTACGCTTCAGCCAACTATCAAGTGCAAGAGCTCTGTTTTTTCTTGCAAAAGCTGGGCGTAGAAATAGAAGGCATCGGCACGACGACACTTATCATCCGTGGAGTTCCTAGAATGGAGCAGGAAGTTCACTATACTCTCTCCGAAGACCCGATTGAATCAATGTTCTTTATCACCGCCGCGATTCTTACCAAATCGAGTATCCGCATCAACCGCTGCCCCCTGGACTTCCTCGAAATGGAGCTCCTCAAACTTGAGAAAATGGGATTCAAATACCATATTCTCAAGAAATATACGGCGGCGAACGGAAAGACGAATCTTGTCGATATACGCACCTTCGCGTCAAAGCTTCAAGCGCTTCAAGAAAAGATCGAGGCGAAACCTTACCCGGGACTGAACATTGACAACCTCCCCTTCTTCGCGGTCATCGCCACACAGGCAAAAGGCACGACGCTTATTCACGACTGGGTCTATGAGAACCGTACGGTGTATTACAAGGAGCTGGACAAACTCCGCGCCGAGACTCTGCTTGCCGACCCGCACCGCATCTACATTACCGGTCCTACTAAACTGAAGGCAGCCGAGGTAGTTTCCCCGCCGGCGCTTCGCCCCGCCGCTATCATTCTCATTGCCATGCTTGGGGCGGAGGGTCAATCAACACTTCGGAATATCTACAGCATCAACCGCGGATACGACAGTATCATTGAGCGACTTAATGCCTTGGGGGCGAGGATAAAAATCCTTAGGTCGTTATAGTCATACGAAAATACGAATTATACGAATATACAAATTACTGCGAATAAGGCTTTTTCATTCGTAGGCATTCGTTGGACTTTAATTCGTATTTTCGTATAGTAAAAATGCGCTATACTCACCGTATGATTGATATTCCCAAAGATTATCTGGAGAACTTGCGGAAACCCAAAAATGGATTGAAAATCACCGGTGAACGGCAGGAGCTAATACAGAGTTTTGTAGAAAAGATAAATCTGGAACGGATTGGCACGAAATGGAATCCGGTTACCTGGAGGCAGATTAACGGCCTTGTTTCCCATGTTAAAATGGCAGACGTCTATTGGTTGTTCAAGGAGTGCGAACAAGGCGATAGTTTCAGTAAGAAATTCTTCGGCATACTTAAGAGCAAGCGAGTAAAAAAATAGCGGGGAAACCCTGTGGTTTCCCCGCAAAGACAGCTTCTCAATATCATGTCGGGCGGTTTATGTCTGCCAGCACCAATGAAACCAGCTCGCTGACCCGTCCTAAACCACTTTGTTTATTAATGCTACCAGCAAGCGATCGTCCTCCAGAATCCGGGCCTTTTCCTTTTCGTGTTCCCTTGCTATTCTTTGTTTGACTCTTGCCAGCATTTCTTCATCTGCAACTTGCACCACGGGTGTCTTTGCCACGGCTTTCATCTCTTCGGCCTTCATCTGTAATTCTCCCTTCGTATGGCAGCACAACGGCTAGCCAAGGTGAGCGGCCTCTGCGTAACAGAGTCCTGGACGGATTTATTGTTTAAACCCCCGTCGTATGGGCGGCACTGACAAAGTGCAATGCTCGAGTTAGACTACAATAACAACTAATGTTTGTCAAATGCCTTTTAAAAAACCTGTAAAAAGGTACACTTATAGCCATGATCCCAGAGATACTCCAAAAAGATGCACCGATCCTCCGAGAAAAGGTCACAGAGGTTCCGCTCTCAAAGATTAAAAGCGCGAAGATACAGAAGGTGCTTACAGAGATGGCTGCCGCCTTAAACACACAGGATGACGGCGTTGCCATCGCCGCACCGCAAATCGGAATCTCGCTTCGCATTTTTTTGGTGGCCAAAGCGGCCCTCAAAATGCCCGAAAGTGCGGAGGATCGGGAAAAGGTGCGCAACAAAAAGGAGTGGAAGCGGGCGGGCGGCTACCTTACCTTTATCAATCCGGTCATCGTTAAATTGTCCAGAGACAAAGCGATCCTCGATGAAGGATGCCTTTCCGTACGCCCGCTCTACGGTAAGATCAAACGCTCAAAGAAAGCAACGATCCAAGCGTATGATGCAGACGGGAATTTCTTCGAACGGGGCGCTTCGGGATTGCTGGCACAGATTTTTCAGCATGAGACCGACCACCTCGACGGAGTGCTCTTTACAGATAAAGCGTTCGACGTGAAGGAAATGCCTGCCAAGAATGAATGAGGAAGTAGAATTGTGGAAGAAACGAAAAAATCTTTGTGGCTTAATTCATAATTCATACGTCATGATTCATATTTCGACACGATTTGTCTTCTTCGGAACCCCAGAGCCGGCTGTCGAGATTCTTGAGGCGCTCCATGCAGCGGGGCATGTGCCGGCCCTTATTGTCACCAATCCAGATAAACCGCGAGGGAGAAATCTGAAACTCTCTCCTCCACCGGTAAAAGAGTGGGCTGTGAAGCATGACATTCCCTACGCCCAACCGACTCACCTTAGAGATTCTGCGTTCACTCAACAGTTAACCGCGTTTAATGTTGATGTTTTTGTTGTGGTGGCCTATGGTGCCATCCTGCCTAAAGAGCTATTGCGGATACCTAAATGCGGCGCGCTCAATGTTCACTATTCTCTCCTTCCCAAATACCGCGGCGCTTCGCCTGTGGAATCTCAAATTCTCGCCGATGACCGAGAAATCGGAGTATCAATACTGCTTCTGGATGAAGAAATGGACCATGGACCGATAGTAGCAAAAAGAGCAGTTCCAATTTCTCCCTGGCCTCCAAAGGCGCTTGAGCTCAGAAAAAAATCGAGCGAGGTAGCTGGAAAACTGCTGGCTGAAATTTTACCGGATTGGATCGCCGGAAATATACGGGCAATACCTCAAGACCACGCAAAGGCGACGTATACTCGCAAGATCACCTCCGAAGATAGGCAGATACGATTGGAAGATGATGCCTATAAAAATTATTTGAAAACCCAAGCTTTTATGACGTGGGGTACGTACTTCTTCGCAGAAAAATCCGGAAAAAAAATACGAGTTGGTATCAAATCTGCCGAACTCAAAAACGGGCAACTGGTACTCACTCGAGTCGTGCCTGAAGGTAAAAAAGAAATGAGCTATGAGGAGTTTCTGCGCGGATTAAAATAGACGACCACCGGCCTGATGATAGGTGATACTTCATTTAGCAATAGTATGCTATAGCATACTATTGCTAAATGACTGGATTAACTAGGTCGGTTAGAGTTGGTAGTTTTCTCGACTAATGCGTACGCGCGCTGAAAACCGAGAAAACAGTTTGGTTCGGTCAGGTTGCTTTTGATTTACAAGCAACAACGTAGAGCGAGAGAAATGAAAACTGCCTTGAGCTTTCATTTCCGCCTAGCCCGCCGACGCAGTCGGCCGAGGGAGCCGAGGTGAGGAAGCGAACGCATGGAGCTTCCGCAAGACTTTGAGCGTTTTGTCTTCAAAGTGCGAAAAGTGTACCGTTCCCGTAGGAAAATTATATGGTCTAAAACCGCTTGCCTCAGGCGGGCGAGGAGCGCGAGCGAGGCGCGTTCCGGCATTACCTCTGGGCTCTGCCACGAGGAACTATATTCATCATTTGAGTGTAACGCTCTCAACTATGACCGGCGATTTGGGAACGTCGTTTGCCACTGTTTCTGTCATGCCTATCTTATCCACCACGTCCATACCGCGAACAACCTTGCCGAAAACTGTGTGGCGCCCGTCGAGCCATGGTGTCGCTTGCGCGGTCACAATAAAAAACTGACTACCGTTGGTATTTGGTCCCGCATTCGCCATGGCAAGCACGCCTCGAACAATCTTCTGGTTATTGATTTCATCCGCAAAGGTATATCCCGGCCCGCCGGTCCCCCATCGCGCCACCGCTGTGTCGTCCTTGCTGAACGGGTCACCGCCCTGAATCATGAAATTCTTGATGACTCTATGGAATTTGGTGTTGGTGTAGAATCCGGTTTCCGTGAGCTTTTGAAAAATCTCCACGGTCTTCGGTGCCTCCGCGCCCAAAAACGTAACTTCGATCTCTCCCCTGTTGGTTTTGATGATCGCCCCCGTTTTGCTTGCAGGAAGCGCCGCCGGCTCCGCACCTCCAGCCCCCGGAACAGCGACCTTTCCAGCGGGAGTAGTCGCTCCGTCGGTCGTTGCTTCACTTTTTGGGTCTTGTTTGTTCATAAAAAATGCGGCTGAGATGCCAGCGATGACAATAATGGCCGCGATAAGACCGAGACGATGTGATGGGTTTGAAAGATTCATAATGAGGAAGTTAGTAGATAGTAGTAAGTAGCTAGCAGACCGACAAAGATGAATTATACTTCATCCTTTTTTCTTTTCCTACTCACTACGAGCTACTTTCTACTTACTAGTCTTTTAACATACCTCCATCCTGCCCGTGCAGGACGGCCGAGGTACCCAAGGCTATCATAGCTTCCTTTGAGAATGGCCTTCGCTATTTGGCCGCCGCGACGGGAAAGCGATATCATCTTCCCTTTCCGCGCGGAGAGTTCTCCGGCTATTTCATCCCGCATATCGTCAATCGCGCTATTGAGGTCGGAACGATTGGACACGGCGCGAAAGGTCTCCTTCCCCCGATAGACGTTAATCTCAGC
>CAZOIN010000107.1:0-4478 GCA_964579985.1 uncultured Candidatus Saccharibacteria bacterium | reverse complement strand
GCTATCATCCATCTCGAAAACGGCGGAAAAGGCAAGCCGGTCTACGTTTGGGTTCAGCGAACAGAGATCATTTGAGAGTGCGTGAGGAAGCATCGGGATCGTCCGGTCGACGAGATACACGGAGGTGCCACGCTCGCGCGCTTCACGGTCGAGCGCGGTCCCTTCACGGACATAATGCGATACATCGGCGATGTGAACTCCTACTTCGTAGAGAGAATCCTTAATCTTTAATCTTTTATCCCTAACTTCGGAATCGGATAGTTTTCGGAACGACAACGCATCATCAAAATCTTTCGCATTCGCGGGGTCAATCGTGAACAGGGTGGTGGTCCTGAAATCGCGACGTTTTTGAATCTCACTCACCGGAATGGGGGAGCCGGTTTCTTTGATAAGCCTTTGCGCTTCTTCAGCAATCTTTTCCGCCTCCGCTTCTACCTCGCGCGGAAATGAGCTGTTAAATCCACGTTCGAGCACGATTGATTCCATTTCCACCTCATGTTCGCCCTTTTTGCCGATGACCTTTATGATCTTGCCTGTAGGCTCGCTTCCGACTTTCCATTCCTCTATTTCGGCCAAGGCTTTGAACCCCTTCTGCGCCTCTTTGGGCGGACGGGGGATTACGATGGGGGCGTACATGCGGAAATCGTCGGGGTTTAGCACAAGCCGCGTTCCTTTCTCTTCGAGGGTGCCGACGAAGCGTATTTTATTCCGTTTTACGATACGCACCACTTTGCCGGTGCGACGACCTCGGATTCTTCCTTTGAGCGTCTCGACTTCAACCTCGTCGCGATTGAGCGCCGTAGCAAGATTGGGCGTTTCGATCATGATGTCCTCGCCCTTTTGGGTATCTTCAATGAATCCGACCGCTCGGGAGTTTACGCTTAAAACGCCGTGTATAGAGCCGGAACGAGGTTTTTCCTCACCTCTTTTTTCATGGACGCGCTTGTTTTTCACGCTGCTACTATAGCATAGGGGGCACTTTTTGACTTTTTTAGGATTACTGCTATTATACTCGCACATGTTAAAGATCCGATTACAGCGCGTCGCGCGAAAGCACATCCCGATTTTCCGGGTTGTTTTGACTGACTCGAAGAACTCGACCAAAAGCGGCAAATTCCACGAGGTGCTGGGAACCTATAACCTCATGACCGACGAGAAGAAAGTGAATGCTGAGCGCATTAAATATTGGATTTCAAAAGGAGCGCAACCATCCGGAACCGTCCACAACTATCTGGTACATGAGCGCATCATTGCGGGAAAGAAGATAAATGTACTTCCGAGACGAACTCCTATCAAAAAAGAAGAAGCTCCGAAGGCGGAAGCCCCGAAAAGCGAGGACGCTTCGGGACAAGCTCCGAAAACCCCTGAAGTTGCCCCTTCAGAACCGGCTCCAGCAGCGCCCGCAGTTGCGGAAGCCGCTAAAAACTGAATGTATTAAAGACACCTCTAGGTTACGCCGAAGGGGTGTTTTTTTGTAGACTGGTTTCCTGAAATATGCTATCCTTCTGGTAGCAGTATTACTGCACGGTCGAAGTGCGTTACGAAAGTTTAGTCAAAGAAATATGAGTATGGCACAAGAAAATGACGTTGCATTTCTCGAATATGTTGTCAAAGCCCTTGTCGATGTTGCAGATGAGGTAAAGATCAATCGAACGGTTGATGAGATGGGTGTCCTTTTGACCCTCTCGATCAGTCCGGCTGATATGGGCAAGGTGATCGGCCGCTCTGGCAACACCGCCAAGGCTATCCGAACGCTTCTCCGCGTCGTCGGCATGAAGAACAATGCGCGCGTTAACCTCAAGATCAACGAGCCGGAAGGGGCAGCCCCGAGGGAGCGTTCGACCAAGAGCGTTGACGAGGCGATGGAAGACCTGAAGATATAAATAGGCGCTAGGCTTTAGGAAACTAGGCACTAGCAAAAAACAAAACCCGCCACATTGTGGCGGGTTTTGTGTTGTCATTTCGGAGTATGAAGCGCCTTAACCTCAATCTTTGTTTTCGGGGAAGCGGCGATGATCGTGTGAGGATCTGCCGCTTTATAATCGATGTTCGATCCAACGTCGCGAATGTTCTTTACGATAACAAC
The DNA here is from genome assembly GCA_964579985.1 of uncultured Candidatus Saccharibacteria bacterium. Taxonomy (GTDB): domain Bacteria; phylum Patescibacteriota; class Minisyncoccia; order Phycocordibacterales; family UBA10002; genus UBA10002. Next base: position 2,392 of record CAZOIN010000107.1, on the reverse strand, counting down.
ATCGTGACCATTTTCAAAGAATGCATTGAGCCAAGCATTCCATCTTTCGCGTAGCCACTCTGTCGTAGCTCTTTTTGTCGGTGTGAGCCATTGCCCCAGATGTTCTTCGTCGGGAAAATCTCCCCAAGTATGATTTTGAAAATCATACACAATAGGATTCTTTGCCGAAGCAAGATATTCCCGAACTGATCCCATGGGGCCATTCTCATAATCTACCACCTCATTCTTTTTAACTTTATAGGAATCCCACTCCGATTCCCATAAATATAGTAGACGTTCAGAATCAGCGCGAAATTCATTATCTGTCCTTAGTCTCTCATCAATTTTGACTATTTCCGGATCGTTCAAATTATAGAGCTTGTGACTACTGATCATTTTCTTACCGTCCGGGGTGCTTTCAAGATCTCGAGTGTGTAGTAGTTTAGCACCGATAACCACGCTACTATCAGGATACTTTTCATATAGTTTTTGAGCAGCAATAGGAAAACTGTTTTGATACAATCCCCACGGATACGTAGCCGCAACTTCGGGAGTATCGGCATAAAAAACCATTTTATGTTCCTCATCAGGCACTGCTTCTATGAATGGCCGACTTGAACCGTGGTATACCAAGAAACTTGCAGGTTTTCCGGACTCTATTTGATCAATCGAAAGTAGCGGTCCTTCTTCCGACCGTTCAATATTTTTAAAGTCTCTATTTTCTTCCGGTTTTGCATCCTCGGAAACTCGAAAGTTCTCATAGACCATGCTGACATTATACCATTCCTGTTGTGTTACATCTTTTGCGCAAGATTTAGTCTGCCTTATTCACTTTCTTGCATTTTTTCTTTCTACTCACTACTATCTACTAGCTACTTACTTCCCCCAATGACTTTCCACATCATCACTCTGTTTCCCCATGCATTTGATTCCTACTTGGGGGAGTCAATCTTGAAGCGTGCCATCGAGGACAAAAAGATAAAGGTCAAGTTTTATAATCCGCGCGACTTCACCGAGGATAAACATAAACGAATAGACCGCTCTCCATACGGCGGCGGACCCGGCATGGTGATTCAGGCGCTTCCGGTCATTTTGGCACTAGAGAAAGCGTTTGCAAACGCAAATCGTAAAACGCAAATCGTAAAACGTCAGAAAGAAAAGACGCTACACGCTACACGCTACACGCCATACGTTCCCATTGTTTGGTTATCGCCAAGCGGAAAACAATTCATGAACGAGAGTGGCATAAAGTACGCAAAAAATTCTGACCTCATCATCATTTGCGGACGATATGAGGGAATAGACGCGCGCGTGAAGAAAGCATTCAAAGTGGAAGAAGTTTCGGTCGGGCCGTTCGTACTCACGGGTGGGGAACTTCCCGCCATGCTTATGATTGATGTTATTTCGCGCCAGGTGGAAGGCGTGCTTGGGGATTTTAATTCTCGAGAAGAAAGCCGCATTTCGAGTCCGGATGTCTACACCCGCCCCGAAGTATTTGACTACAAAGGCAAAAAACTCCGTGTTCCCAAAATTCTTCTTTCAGGCCATCGAGCTAACATTGACGAATGGAAACTGAAGCGCAAGCAGTAGTCTTCGTCCTCTCCCTCTACTCCACCATTCGCGCGAATAGTGGAGTAGAGATTTCTGTGAGATACTTGTTTGTATGGCAAATGATTTCAGAAAATTGGAGAAACTTAACAAAGCGGTAGCGAACCGGAGACGTCTTGCAATTTTATCATATCTCAAAAGGGAGGGAGAGGCTGCCGTATGGGATATTGCGGAAAAGATCAAACTTTCCCTAAAAGCGACATCACAGCATCTCGGGGTGCTTCGCGCTTCTGACTTAGTTCTATGGGAGCAGCGGAGCCTCGAAGTATTTTATCGTCTCGCGCCTGCCCCGCACCCAATTATAGAAATCGTCATCAAATCGCTCTAAAAATCTATGACTTTTCAGTGGATAATTCTTCCTGTTGAGTCATCTATTCCACCATTCGCGCGAATAATGGAATAGAAATTTCTTGCCAGGGAGACAATTTTGGCATAGATTCACATTGAAAATTGAAAGTTTCTTGACCTGCTTTCACTTGCAGTCCACGGTCAAGTATTCTTCGGTTCTAGCCGCGGTGCCAAGAAGAATTAAAAAAGTTGTACCTCCGAGGCGACCCGCCCATGGAGGAAGAACTGAAGGGTCGAAGAGTGGTGTTCCCACGAAATACTGCTCCCCCGCGATAAAAAGCGAGGTTTTTCTTGAAATCAACGAACGCGTCTTCCATCGAGGAGGCCGAAGGCGATGAGTGCGATAAGAATAAGTCCAAGAGAAAGCGAGAGCGCGATAGTGGCGCCGAAGTTCTGCCAGAGGAGCCCACCGACAATACCCGCGAACAGTACACCGAATCCAATCGCGGCGTTAAGA
>CAZOIN010000106.1:0-6406 GCA_964579985.1 uncultured Candidatus Saccharibacteria bacterium | reverse complement strand
CCCCACGGGGTATCTTCGGACACATAGAAGACTGCTGACGCAGGAATTTTTTCCTGTGTTTTTTGTTGTCTTGAAAAGTCAGAAGATGCTTTACATGGGTGACCTAGCTCAAGATGAGCTCGGGCGTTAGCAAGCACCTTGCCGTAGGTCTTATACAGATGCAAAGACGCGCGAACCGTTCCGGTTGTGTCATCCGCCAAGGCGGATTGCGGCACTACCTAAGTCCGATCGGTCCGGACTGGTCTAGGACGAACGCCGTTCATGCGGATGCGAATGCTTATTAACGCCCGGACTTTCAAAAGTGACGGGAGGTCGATACCACCTTGTTCCGTAAACCCTTAAGGGACGGAGAAAGGTGAATTAATGAAAATAAGTAATGATTGAGAAATATGATAGATATGAAAAAAGCAGTTGCGTTCGCGACGGGAGCGGCTATGTTTCTTAGCGCGGTTCCGGCGTTTGCGAGCTCGTCGAATATTGATGTCAAAGTTGAGAACAAAGACACCACAGTTACCAACATCATCGGCACCGCGGCGAATACCGGTTGGAATACAGCCAACGGCGGTTCTGCTAAGACTGAGGTAAAGAATAGTGGCAACATCAACGGCAACAAGGATGACTACAACACCACCGGTGGCGGCACCGTTGGTTCCACTGGCGGAAACGGCGGCACGGTTACCACCGGCAAGGCCACGGCGGATTCCACAGTGTGGAATGATGTCAATTCAACCGATATCAAGGTCAAGACCTCGTGCGGTTGCAAGAAGGGAAACATTGATGTTGAGGTGAAGAATAAGAACACTGATGTCTTAAACAGTGTAGGCACGGGAGCCGATACAGGCTCTAACTATGTTGACGGCGGTGGCGCCTCAACCAAAGTTAAGGACAGCGGCAACATCAACGGCAACAAAGATGACCACAACACCACCGGTGGCGGCACCGTTGATTCCACTGGCGGAGATGGCGGCACAGTTACCACTGGCAGGGCCAGAGCGACCTCAAATGTTGGCGGAGTTGTCAATTCGACCGTCATTCGCATTCGCAAGATCTAGTGTTTACTTTTGAAGTCGGGAATCCTTCTTTTTTCGGAAGGTTTCTCCCTTCGCGAAGTCGAGCTCTTTACTTGTGAAAAGGGCTCGGCGGGCGAGGGAATTTGAGAGAGTTGTCAAAGACCTCGATAAAAAGTGTTATGCATTTTCAACGCACGCTATTTTCCATAGGCCTGCTTGGAGTAGCTCTTTTCACAGCTGATGTGGTTTCGGCGAGAGAGGGCTCTTTAGTGATGTCTTCAAGGTTCAACCTTAAATCGGGAGAAAGGTTGAACCTTGAAGACTCTTCAGGAGTTTCCGTTACCAACGATGTGTCAGTTTCCGCCTCAACGGGCGGCAACAGCGCGTCCGGCGCGAACGGTCAACCCGGCGGCACCATAACAACCGGTTCGGCCAAGGCGGAAATAAAGGTGAACACACAGGTGAGTGGTGAAGCGGATTCGGCAGGATCACCGCAAGCGGTTGTGGATATTGACGAACAGTACGAAGGAGAGGCAAAGATTGAAAAAGAATTCGAGAACGCGAGCGGGACGGTTAGGACAAAAATAAGAGTGGAGGTTGACGACAACAAACAGCCAACAACAAACAGCCAACAACAAAAACTGCGAGAAGAAAGAGAGAAGGTGGAAGTGAAGCGAAGTTGGTTTTCACGATTTTGGCCGTTTTGGGGAGACGATGATAGTGATGATGACGAAGCTGATGAAAATATCGACAACGCAGATGACATGGATAACAACGTCGCCTCGACATCGAGTATGCAAGACGAGATAGAGATCACCGAAGCGACTTCCACACAGGCGGATGCGGATGAGGTGCAACCCCCCCGAAACACGAGAGGAGCTTTTAGAAGTTTCTTTAGAGATCTGTTCTCGTTTTTTGGATTTTAACCTTCCCGAGGATCTGATTCTCGGAACACGAGGATCTGATTCTCGGAACACATATACCAATGAAAGATTTTAAGCGACAACTAATAGTGATACTGATACCCTCGATGCTCTTTGCGGCAACGCCGGCTGGTTTTGCTTTTGCCGAGAACGCGGACACAGCGCCTCCCGTGGCGGAAAAAAGCCAGCCAGCCGTCGTGGAGGATGCCCCTATAGCGACTGAAACTCCGCCAGAATCTGCTGTAATTGTTACTGGGAACGCAGTGGCCGATAGCACCATTCAAAATATCGCGAATACCACTACCCTCGAGACTTCGAACCAAGCTTCCACAACCGAGTCGGTAAGCTCGTCGCAGGGTGATTCTTCTGAGGCAGCCAGTACCCCACAGGTTATCGAATTCACAACTGAGAATAACTCCCAGGCTCAGAATGATTCCACTACGGCTGCCGATACCGGCAGTAATGCCACGAACAACAACGGAGGCAATGCTTCCATAGAGACTGGTAACGCGTACGCGCAGGCAAATGTGCTTAATGTGCTCAACACCAACATCTTTAACTCAAACGGTTTCTTTTTCCTACTTAACAGTTTTTTTGGAAATATCGGCAATATAGATGTTCGGGGAATGTCAGCGGCAAATGACAGCCTTCTTTCTTGCGGTACTTTCTGCAACGGCACCTCGACTCCGCTTCGCACCGTCGTTTCTTCGGACAATACGGCGAGTATTGAGAACGATGTTATCGTGCGCGGAGCGACTGGCGGAAATGGAGCCAGCGATAATGGGGGCGACGCAACGATTGGCACGGGCGATGCCTTCGCGGCCGCTAACCTGGTGAATGTCGCGAATACGAACATTGTGGACTCCAATTACATGCTTCTCGTCTTCAACAATTTTGGAGATTGGAACGGCGACCTCATCTTTCCGAATGCCGACTTTTTCGCCAGCCGTTTTTTCGGCAATCCCTCGATTGTCATGCCGACATCCTCGGTATCTCCCGATTCTGAAGCAACCCGGTCGGTTTCGATCAGCAACACCAATGAAGCGCTTGTTGAAAACAGCGCGACGACCACGGCGGATACCGGCGACAATGAGGCAAGCGGAAATGGAAACGGCATTATTCAAAGCGGCGACGCAATTTCGCAGACCACCGTTCATAACACGGTAAACTCGAACTTCTTTAACAACGATTCATTCGTCGTGTTGTTCAAGGTCTATGGAAGTTGGAGCGGCAACGTCTTTAACGCTCCGAAGAATATCTCTTGGAGGGAAACCCCGCAAGGCGTTTCGTTATTTTCAAATGACGAAGGAGAGAACGAACAGGCTTCAACCACGGTTCCGCTTTCCGGGGAAACCGCGACTTCCATTGGAGGCGGCTCCTCGTCTTTTTCGGCTTCAAGCACCAACCGCGCGGCCATAAGAAACCATGTTCAGGTGTACGCGCTTACGGGCGGCAATAGAGCGAACAGAAATAACAATGCTTCGATACAGAGCGGCAACGCGTATGCCTCCACCAACATTGTTAACATTGCTAACACCAATATCGTAGGGCGGAACTGGGTTCTTGCCATCGTCAATATCTTTGGGGATTGGAGCGGGAGCGTGTCCTTCGGCCAGCCGGATTTGTGGGTTGGGTCAAGCGTTGATGTCGGGAGCGGGGCAGTTCCAAGGTCCCGTCCCGTATATCATTTCACCATCGCGAATAGGGGAGACGCCGACGCCAATCACGTCAAGTTAAAAGTCCGCGCGGATAAACCGCTTCTCTTCTTCAATCAATCGGACAGAAGCGACGCGGAATGGGACATAGGGACAATTCCCGCGGGCGCTTCAGTTGAGGCCACCTACACGGCCGATGTTTCTTCCACCGTGCCATACGGCGAACATCAAGTTACTACCGCGGTTTCAGTTTCAAGTCTTGAGAATGACAGCAACGCTTCCGACAACAACGATATAATCGCCATCGCGGTAAAAAATCTTCCGTCTCACAATAGAAGGGCAGCTCTAAATTATACTTCCGACCCCGTCCTCACGATTTCGAAAACCGTTATCGGTTCGACCTCCCTCTATCAAAGGGAAACCGCCAGCTACAAAATCGTGATTGACAACCGCGGCGGGGAGGCGTACCACTCCGTTCTTGTTGATATGCTCAAAAACGAGGCAGGCGAGGTGGTAAACGAGCAGAAGTGGGAATTGGACACGATACTGCCCAATGAGCAGATCACCGTAACGTACCAGACGGTCTTTAGCGCGAGTACAACAGCGGGTATCTACACCAACTACGCGAGGCTTGAAACGATTGGACGTCATCCGTCGCTTGAGCCGTTCCTCGGAGATTACGTGAATTCAAATGAGGCTTCCACGTCGGTCTTGATACTTGCCCTGCCGGAGAAAAATGTTGACGGCATTGGTGGCGACATGGATATCGCGACAACGATTGAATCCACAATCGCGACGAGCACGCTCTCCGAGTCTGTCGCCTCTGCCACTTCCACTTTTCTCGGAACTCTGGAAAGGGGGGTTAAGAGGATTTTTGGTTCACATTTTCCTTCACTTGAGGGAGCCGCATTTTCAGCTGACACGCTTAAACCTCCGCTTCCGCCGTTTTCTTGGCCAAATGAGCTTGCGGCAGTAGCTTTTGGTACTCATCCGATGGCAAGGGACTTCCGATTGTATCTGCTGCTTATCCTAGCTGCATTTCAAATCAACTATCTCTATAGAAAAAGACCGTCGTGGCCGCAAGGACGATTTACCGATTTTCTCTAGAGCACTTCAATCTTCACCTCGGAAATTGTATAGTATGGAGCATGGGAGCAATCATTCTCTTTGATTCTGATGGACTTGTCGTAAAAAAGCCAGAGAAGCGGTTTAGCGAACGCTATGCCGCTGAATTTAAAGTGAAAGTGCCGATGGACAAAATTCAATCTTTCTTTGAGACTGAATTTCAGTTGTGCTTGGAAGGGAAAGCCGATCTCAAGGAAGTCATCACGCCGCACCTTCGGGAGTGGAAGTGGCCGAAATCAACCGATGAGCTTCTCGACTATTGGTTCTCGGGTGATTGTGAGCTAGATACTCGGTTTAAGGAGGCGATCGTCAGGCTTCGCCGAGAGGGAACACGTTGCAACCTTGTAACGAATAACGAAAAATATCGAACCGACTATCTTATCAAAGAGCTTGATCTACCGTCGTTTCTTGATGGCATTTTTTCTTCCAGCACAGTCGGTGCGCTGAAGTCAAAGAGTACTTTCTGGGAAGCGGTGCACGAAAAAATCGGCCAGCCCGAAAAAACTAAAGTAACACTTTGGGACGACGATCAAGACAACATCAATGCCGCAACCGCATTCGGATACGATGCCCACTTTTACTCCGATTTTGCTGCATTTCAGCAGTGGCTCAAAAATGATCGCCAGTCAGTCAGATAGCTTTTATCTACAGCCGTGGATAAAAGCTACCTTGCCGCGATATCTACAGTGTTCTGGTATTGCCGCTCCCTCTGGCACTCAAACATCCGCAGCTCCTTCACATTGGTACAGTAAACGCAGCAGCACACCCAACCTGTGAAGTTGCTGAGGTAGACAGCTGGCCTTACTGGCTTGCTGGTAAAACACGCAAAACCCCGCCGAAAGGCGGGGTTTTGCGTTATGAGTTATACTAGACTAAGGACGGATTCATCGTGACTTGGTAAGATTAGATGTAGTATACCGTCTTACAGGTAAGGGTGAGAAATAGATTACAAACAGTTAAATTAGATACATACTATGAAGCAAAGATCATACCTTTCGCTAGGCATCTTCCTCGTTTTGGGCGTACTGACCATGCCTTCGGCAAGCTTGGCAGTGTCTGCTACGAGCACGACACAGCTTAACTCAATATCCACTCTGTTGCAGCAGATACAAGCGAAGCAAGACCAAATTGACGCATTAGCGACCAGTCAGGACGCCCTTAAGCTACAGGCAGCAAATGAGATCGTTGCCTTCGTCTCAAACCTAAGTCTTGGTTTGCAAGGAGATGATGTTAAAGCACTGCAAGCTCTTCTTGCTGCCAATGCCAACATCTATCCGGAAGGTCTTATAACCGGTTACTTTGGAAAGGCAACAGAGCGGGCGGTGAGGCGATTCCAAAAGGAGAATGGCGTTGAGCAAGCGGGTCGTGTTGGTCCAAAAACTCGTGCACTGTTAAACAAACTTCTGAAGCAACACCCGATAGTGTTTGAGGATGACTACGATGACTACGATGGTGACGATCATAGTGACAATGCTACGAGCACGCGACATCGAGACGACAAAAAGGAAAAGAAAGACAAGCGACCATGCGCTATCGTTCCTCTAGGGCATACGATCGCCCCGGGCTGGCTTAGGAAGCATGGAGGAGAGAAGCCCATTGTCCCACCATGTCAGAAACTACCCAAAGGTATCGAGAAGAAGTCAGACGATGATCAAAAGCCAGGTACGACCACCCCGGATACTATTTCCCCGAC
>CAZOIN010000105.1:0-10623 GCA_964579985.1 uncultured Candidatus Saccharibacteria bacterium | reverse complement strand
AAAATGGACTCCGCTCGACAGGAGAGAAAGAATTGGGTCGAACCTTTGCGGGAATGGATTTTGGATATGAAAAAAGCCACGCAATTGGTTTCCAGCGACAACTTTTTTGAAATTCGCGACTATTTCAAAAAAGTTGGAACGAACCTACAATTGCGAGACAAATCCGTCTCCGTCTCATTTTGCCCGCCCACCGAATTCGCATTTGCTTGCAAGACCAATTCGGATTTCGCCCACCCCCTCCTCCTCACCGCGCGCAAGCGCGCGGGGGAATTTTCCGACCAAGTTATGAATTGTGCCCAGGAGAGGACTCGAACCTCCATGCCTTTCGGCGCCGCTACCTCAAAGCGGTAAGTCTACCAATTTCTCCACCTGGGCATTGATTTATCGACCATTACAACTTGTTTCCTACTATAGCCAACATTTTCTTAATTTTCAAGTATTTTCTCTGTAAACATACGACCTTGTTTGAATAATACATTCTTTTTAAAATCGCCAGGCCTTCGACTTTTGCGTACTTTAATTGATATGTCGACCCTTTCCCGTCTTTTGTAATGTGCCACTTAACATGCAGATGAAATTGCAACTGATTCTGTACCCAAAGAATAAATGCATGACTTGCTGAGACAAAACCAAGATAAAACATAAAACTTGATTTCCACCTTTTGTCTCAGTAGGAGTATGCGTATCCATCACCATCGAGAACACCGCGGAGAAAATCGAAGAAATATATTTCGGGTATTTTCAATTTTCCTATAGTCTTTGATTTTGCGGGAGTCAAACCTATTGATAGCAGAAACTTATAGAGCAGGACGTCTCCAAACTGAATTCGTGTATAAGATTTCCCATTGTACCCAGAAACAGTTGTGCCAATTTTATTTTCTAAACTAAGACAGGATTTGAAATTGTTCAACTGATCCACATCCTTTGAGACAAGAATGATATGACGTCCATCTTTTGATAGGCAACCGTCTGTGGCAATCAATCCAATTGCATACGCAAAATTAGGTGACCATTTTATTTTAACTTTTCCTTCCGGTTCTGGACCTCTCTTCCCCATTGCTTCACCACACCAACATCAAGGTGATAGCGTCTACCTATTTGTCCACAGAGGATCCCGTCTTGCGGCGGGATTTTTGTGCGAGCCTATGTTTTCGCTTCTGCCACAGGAGCTTCGATAACTGGAGTTTCCTTTTTGTCGATTCGTTCATGACGCATGGCTTTTCGAATCTCCTTGGTCGCCTTTTTGCGGATATGGTAGAGCTTTGCTCGACGCACTTTGGCACGTTTGAGGATTTCAATTTTATCAATCGTGGGCGCGTACAAAGGAAAGATGCGTTCCACTCCTACTCCGTCAATAACTCGCCGCACCGTGAATGTCCCGCCGGCTTCAGTGCCGTGTTTGCGCGCGAGCACCAAACCCTCAAATGCTTGAAGACGGCTCTTTTCTTTGACTTTGTCTTTCTCAACGATCCGATCGGTGATCTTCTGCCAGACGCGCACGCTGTCCCCGGCTCGAAGGTCGAGGTTTTTGCGTTCCTCGATATTTACTGACGAAATGGTGATCGGCATAGCACCCGCCAATGTAGCACATCACTACATCCTTGACAACATTGACGGGAAATTCGAAGCACGAAATTCGAAACAAATTCAAAGAACCTGAATAGAGTCTGTCTTGAGCGTATGATTTAGAATTTAAGATTTGTTTAGAGTTTCGGATTTTAGGCTTCGTATTTAAAGATTTTGAGGGCGGCCTCAAAATCCTTGGGGTAGGGAGCTTCAACGGTGATGCGCTTTCCGTTGGAGAGAAGGAAAGAAATTGCCCGGGAGTGGAGTGCAAGCCGCTTGAAACCGAGAGCCGGCTCATTCTTGGAATACAGTTTGTCCGCAACTATTGGATAATTAATGGCTTTGAGATGCACGCGCAACTGATGCGTTCTTCCGGTGCGCGGATAGAGCTCCAAGAAAGTAGAGCGATCGCCCCGCCGCAAGACGCGATATTCGGTGACTGCTTCTCGATCCTCCCCCTTCCGTCCCCGCGTAGCCGACCACAGCGTCGGATTGGTACGACTTCGGGCGATCGGCCTATCGATGAGTCCATCGTCATGTTTGACCCGTCCGTACACAAACGCATGATAGGTCTTATGGACCTCCTGCTTTTTGAACTGCCGTTTAAAGCTAAAAAACGCGGCCTGATTTTTGGCGATGATGAGCGCCCCTGACGTCTCACGATCAAGGCGGTGCACGATGCCCGGACGCAAGTCAGAATTAAGAATTTTGAATTTTGAATTTTGGGCGTGCTTTTCTTCCCCTAATTCATACTTCATACTTCCTACTTCATACTTATCGCCGACTCCTTTAATCTTGGGGTACTTCTTGAGAATCCAGTCGACAACGGTAGGCTCCTTGGTTCTCCCGTCAGAATGTACGACAAGACCAGCTGGCTTGCTCACTACAAGAATATCGTCATCTTCATAGAGAATCGGAATTGAATAACGCATACATAAACAAGTGATTGAATCACTGAATGATATTAATGAATAATCCGAAACGCGCTAAATTCACCGGTCGCTTCGCCCCACGTTTCGTGAGCATATTCGACTCGCGCGGGTGCATGTCTTTCTCGTAACGCGAGAACCAGTGCTTTCAGCGCCGCCTCTTCTCCCTCCGCTATCACCTCGACTGTGCCATCCGGAAGATTTTGGACAGATCCAGTTATGTTGAGTTGCTTCGCGGTTTCTTTGGTGAATGTGCGGTAGAAGACACCCTGCACTTCCCCATGCACGCTGCAGTGAAGATGCTTTTGCATATATGGATTCTACACAATATTTGAAAATTGACTAACCTTACGATACAGTAACACCTGCGCGCGCTTAGCTCAGTTGGTAGAGCAATCGCTTTACACGCGAAAGGTCGCAGGTTCAAGTCCTGCAGCGCGCATCACGAACAAAACCCGCCGTACGGCGGGTTTTGTTCGTACTCGCAAGAGTGATATTTGTAGTATCATCTGCCCGTAGGCAGAAACACCGAAGCCGTACTTACTGCATTGCCCCTCCCGAAGAAACACTCGACGAAACCGGGCACATTTTGCAGGTTTTCTTGTGCGTCGCGATCTCGACAATGGCCGCTAGACCAACGAGAATATATACGAATTTCTCTACCATGGGCCAGGAACCAAGGAGGCGCTCGACGAGGTTGTAGTCGGCAATGCCGACGAGACCCCAATTAAGACCGCCGACCACGAGAAGAACGAAAGAAACGATATGTATTGCTTTCATGTCTTTAATAACGCTAGTTAGTAATTGACCTTTCCTATTAGTGTAGCATCGCGGCATCTTTTGACCTAGAAAGATATCAACACCATTTATCCCCTCGGTAGGAATCGAACCTACATCAATGCCTTAGAAGAGCACTGCTCGATCCATTGAGCTACGAGGGGTACATACACTATAGGGCAGTGTGCGTTAGCGGGTCTTCGGGTAACCTACACCACCTGCGAAAAAAAGAAAATTGGTAACACTCAATTCCCCCTTGCACTGATACTAGGGATGAAGGGGTCAAGGGTGGAAAGTGGTCTGCGTTTAAGCGCTTCGAACCGCTCGCGTTTCTTTTCATAGTAGAGAGTAGTGCGTTCAAGTTCGAGCCGATCAAGCGAGCGGAGCGACACCGGCTCCTTGTGAACAACACGGAAGATTTCTTCCTTGTTTATTCGATCATACATGACTGCGCTCGCGGCTACAGCTACAAGAACGAGAACGAGAAACGAGATGCATATCACTTGCCAGTCCGCGCGGGCATTGCGTCCGAACTCGGTAGCTTCGCTTGAAGTCTCCTTATGTTTGAAAGGGTTGCTTAATGATAACTTTTTCGAGAAGAATGTCATATTACTTTTCTTTTAGCACTGTTAATGACAAATCGGCTCGCCAAGGATCTCCGCCCGAGGATCCCACTTTCGAGAGAACCGCTTGCTCCACGCGCATTTCGTAGGGAAGCAGCTCAAACAGCCCGAGCAGGCGCACCACGGCAGGCCAGGTGCCCGTAACGGCAAGCGCGAACCGCAAGTCTTCGACCTGTGGAAAATCTGCTCGCTCTTTCGTGCTGACCGATTCGATGATGATGTGAGCCCCCACTTCATTTCCCGTCGCCTCAAGGAGTTCAATAAAAGAGACGGCTCCCTCCCGTGCCACGCTGTAGCCGAAGAGTTTCTCTCGGAGCGCAGATGTTTCGACCGCGAGCATTTTTTGGGAGCTAAGGGTATCCCCCGCCGCAGATTCGGCCTCGATCCGGTTTACGAGATCGGAGATGCGCTCATTTTTTGCTTTTATTTCAGCAAACAGAAAACCATACCAACCGAAAGCTGCGATGTTAAGGAGGAGGGTGATCAAGAGGAGCTCTTTGCTTTTTTTCCCAATAGTTTGTGTGCTCATAGTATCGCATTAAAAAGTTCCGTAAGCACGCACCTCGAAATCGATATCCGTATCCTTGGCAAAATTGGAGATAGGCACTTCCACTTTTTCGAACAGTCCTGTCCGCTCAAGCGCTTTTACAAATGAGAGCAGGGCCGAGCGATCTTTGCCAACCCCCGCGATAGCGATCTCGCGTTTCCCCTCCACCGGTTCAGTGAACGAGAAGTTGGTGAGCGAGATTCTGTCGGTCTTTATCGAAACGATCAGCATCAAAAGCTCGTGCAGGAAAACTTTGGGAGCTTCACGGCTCATGAGCGCGAGGCGGGATTTCGCACCTTTTAGAACAGCATCGGAATCAGCCGCACTTTTCCGCTCCACGCTTTTTGCAAGTGCGTCAAAGTGCTGCTGTGCCGTCCTTTCTTTTTCCAAAGACAGCAGAAATGAAGGGAGAAGCAATGCGGAGGAGATGATGCCTACCGCAAACAACAGCCACAAACTCACGACTGCGAGCCTTATGTGGTACTCGCGGCGGATGGTTTCTTTTTCAGTTTTGGGTAACAAGTTGAACATATGACTGATGACTGAATAATGAAAGCCTGGTTTTGAAGAAATGGGTCATTCAGTCAGTTGGGTACTGTTATTCAGTGCCCTTTCGGAAGGGCTAATCCAATCGCGGCGCTGTAATCGAGCGATTCATCGAAACTCAAGGGTGGAAGAGCATCGTCGAGAGAAAACGTGTTCCGCCACACATTGCTCACCTCCACGGGACTTTCAAACGCGAGCGCTAGATAATCGACAAGACCGGTGAGTCCTGAATCGCGGCCACATAGAATGATCTTGGTTATCTTTTTTCCGAGTTCTCCGGTCAGATCTCTATGCGTATTCCAATAGACCGAGAGCTTGCTCATCTCATCTTTTAAAACCGAAATGGCATTCATGAGCGAAAGGAATAGGTCTACGTTTCGTTTATCCTTGAAGGCGGCGTGTTCATGCTTGATCCGTACGGCTTCGTCGATATTGATGGCCAGGTATTTCGCGATGGCCTCCGTGATGTGGCTACCTCCGATCGCCACCGTAGAAGTAAAATGTACCACTTCATCACTTACGATAAAGAGTCCCGTTTTGCTTTCTTCAAAGTTCACTACAAGATACGTGTCGCGATCCCCTTTTGAGATAACCGACCGCGAAATGGCCTGCGCCTCGATCTCGAAGGAGAGTGGCACGAGGTCTGCCGCGTCCAAAAGCTCCGTGTAGGTATCAACCACTTTCGTGGGAAGCACCGTTACTCCGACATCAAGATGGTCTCCGATATCATGCCCCATTTGTGTGATGACTGCATAGTCAAAGATTGTGTCACGCGCCGGAATAGGCACGTTTTCTTCGAGCTTAAACTCGATCACGCCCCGTATTTCCTTTGGAGAAACGCGGGGAATTTTAACCTTAAAGAGGTATGCTTTTTCTTCCGATAGTGAGGCATTCACAAAATCAAGTTTGAGTGTATCTTTCAGCTTCCGAAGCTCCCCTACCACCGCATCCTTGTCGTGCACATATCCTCCGAAGATACTCCCTGGAGGGAGTAGTCGCCGGCCGAAACGCCCCACAGCAAATGCGCTCTTGTGCCGTACGAGCTCAAGCGCGGTAACCGCATCGTCTGAGATATCGAGTCCGACCGCTGGCATGTCTAAAAATTTCGGCGGCGGGAAGAACTGATTGAATATGCGGTGTTTTATGTGTGTTGATAAAGCGGGCATACAATACTTTTTAGCTACAAACTTTTACGAAATTACGAGCAGGAATTGAAATGGGTGTGCCGTAAATAGTACTCCATGTGTAGATTCGCCTAATTATCTTTGAATTACGAAACTAACATTCTAAGCTGTCATTCCCGCGTAGGCGGGAATCCAGACCTATACAATAAGCCACACTCTGGATCCCCGCATTCGCGAGGATGACAGAAACGGGGCGTTTCGTAATTCAAAGTAATTATACCTTATCAATTGAAGCTTGGGACTGCTTTGCGTGCTTAGCTTTCCGATATTCGAAGAGCACCGGCAAAAAGGAGAGGACGATAATGCCCAAAATAATGGGGAGAAGATAGCGATCAACCGAAGGGATGACAGTCCCCAAGGTATATCCGAAGAGCAGGAGAATAGTGGTCCATAGGGTGCCACCAAGGACGTTGTATGAAAGAAACGTCTTATAGTCCATTCGACCGATACCGGCGAGTATCGGCGCAAATGTGCGTATGACAGGAATAAATCGCGCAAGGATAATCGTCTTTTTGCCATGCTTGCCGTAAAATGCCTCGGTGCGATGGATGTGCTCTTTGTGAAAAAAGAAAGAATCCTTTTTGGTAAAAAGTTTAAGACCGATGCGCCTGCCGAACGCATATCCCACACTGTCTCCGGCAATCGCGCAGATGGCCGTACCAGCCAACAGAATAAAGATATTAAAGTGACCTTGCGAGGCGAGAAGCCCTGCGGTGAAAAGAAGAGAATCACCCGGCAAGAAGAATCCAAAAAAGAGTCCCGACTCGGCAAAAACGATGGCGAATACGCCGAGGAGCCCGAGCGTGGTGATGAGAAATGCGGGATCGAGATAGTGTAGTATGTTCATACTATTTCGCTTTCGTTCCTACAGGAATTTCACCACTTGGTTCCAGCAAAGAAAATTTGCCGTCTTCGGTCGAGGCCGCGAGGATCATGCCGTTGCTTTCGAGGCCTTTGATGGTACGAATGGGAATGTTGGTTACGAACATTGATTTTCTGCCCACGAGCATCTGTGGATCGGGGAAATATAACGCGATACCAGAAATGATCTGGCGCACAGTGCCCTCACCTAAATCCACGGAAAGCTTGAGAAGCTTGTCAGTTTCGGGCACCTTTTCGGCCGACAGAATTTTACCTACCGTGAGTTCCACTTTTTTGAAGTCATCAAAAGTTATTTTGGTGTCGGGATTCATAGAGTGTGCTTACGATCTAAATATGATTGCAAAATGATCGCCGCGGCGGAAGCGTCGAGCATTTCGTTTCCCTTTCGCTGCTGTGCCCGAAGTCCTGACCCCCTGCTCTCTTCAGGACGCCTTGACTGCCGTCTCCCTGCCTGTACCGAAGTGAGAAATTCCGGTTCATAGATAGTTTCGATGCCGGTCAGTTTTTCTAGTGCATTTTTGAAATCTTCGGCGGATTTTGCAATCGAGTTGTTCTTGCCGCTAAAATCTTTCGACTCTCCAATAACCACCCCAGTCACCTTCTGTTCTTTCATGATGCGCCCGATCTCGAAAATAAGCGCTTTGTCATTTTTGAGAACCGAATGTGGAAACGCGAGTGTCGCGGATTCGTCTGAAAGCGCAAGTCCGACGCGTTTCGACCCGAAATCAATGCCGAGATACCGCATGGAAAGTAGTATAGCGTATATCGTGTAGCGTGTAACGCCAAAGATTGCGAGAGGGTGATTTTCTGGTATCATCGTGTGAGTAATGTATTTGTGGTATACTGGATGAGTGACTGAGCGATATAAAAGAAACCCGAATACGATCTGCAAGGTCTGCAGAAGGGCAATTTATAGAAGACCGGGCGAGATGGAAAAGTACGACGGGGCCTTTTGTAGCATGACTTGCTATGGTCTCTCGTGCAGAAAAGAAAAACCTTGTATCGTTTGCGGAAAATTAATTCTGGCAGGATTACACAAAAAAACATGCAATCGAAGTTGTGCAAACAAAAACAGGGAGGGTATAAAATACAAAGTTGATAATCCGCATAGCAAAGTAAAATCCCAGCAAGCTCTAAAAATGCAGCTACTACGAGCGCGGGGTAAGAGTTGTGAACGATGCGGCTATAATAAATTTGAGATATTGCAAGCTCACCATAAAAACCGAGATAGAAGCAATAATAATCTTTACAATCTAGAGTTAATTTGCCCAAATTGTCATTGTGAGGAACATTATTCTGAAAAGAGTTGGTTAAAGAACTTCGACGAATTGGAGGCGATAAGAACCGCTCAACGTGTTCAATGAAATAAGTATAGTTTAATCAGCTACATTGCGGAGGGGTGCTCCGAATGGTAAGGAACCGGTCCTGAAAACCGGCGCCCGAAAGGGCTTGCAGGTTCGAGTCCTGTCCCCTCCGCAGTGTGGCGGAACATAAACTAAAATCTGTCGTGCATGATGGAAAAGGTAAGATTCATTCTTACTTAAATCATATGTACCCTACTTCAAGTGAAGGCTTAAACAAAGAAACTAGCGACGCGATTTATTTCTACACGCCAAGCTTTGACGCGCTTAATAATTTTTCGGCACATAGGATAGAGCTCTGGGGGGTGTGCTTCCCTACTGCCGAGCATGCGTATCAGTGGCGCAAGTTTTCCATCTCGGAGCCGCCTGTTGCCAAACAGATTTTTGAAGCGGGCTCTCCGGAAGAGGCACAAAGAATCGCGCATCAACACAAACCGCTTATACCCCAAGACTGGCACGAACGAAAAGTCGCGGTGATGGAAGAAATACTGCGAGCGAAACTTGCCCAACACGAAACCGTGCGCGAAGCGTTGAAGGAAAGTGGTACACGAACTATTGTTGAAAACTCCCCAATTGATATTTTTTGGGGTTGCGGCTCAAGTGGCGATGGAAAGAATATGATGGGCATCCTCTGGATGAAACTCCGCGACAGATTCTAAAAACACTGCGGTATATGCTAGAATTGGAACATGGATTTCATGTTTCTTAGTATTATATTTTCCACACTGTGTGGTTTTTTGCTCGCCACTTTCATTCATTTCAAAAAACGGGGGAGAAAGCCTTTGGTCTGTCCCATCGGCCACTTGTGCGATCCGGTCGTGCGTAGCGATTACTCCCGTCTTCTAGGTATCCCCGTGGAGGTATTAGGAATGCTGTATTATCTCCTTATTCTCCTTTGCTACTCGCTCTTTCTTATCTTCCCCGTACTCAAAGAAAGCGGGCTCGGATCCATCCTCGTCGGTATTTCAGCACTAGCCTTTTTGTTTTCACTCTACCTTACCGCCGTGCAAGCTTTCATTCTCCGTGAATGGTGCACTTGGTGCCTCATTTCCGCCACCTTGTGCGCGATTATTTTCTTTACTGGACTCGGTCTTTCAGGTATGAGTTTACCTTCTTTGTTCACATCTGCTTCTTTCCTAGCAGCTAACAGCTATAAGCTATAAGCTACTTGTATGCCCTCGTCTAAAATTGAATGGCGCGGCTACGACCGAGTGGCCCAAAACAACGGTCCCGATTGGTACTGGGCGGTGAGTATTATCGCGCTCTCCATTATGGTAACGTCTATCGTGCTGAACAATCTCTTGTTTGCCATTTTGGTGGTGATAAGCACCATCGCGCTTTTCTTGCGCACGCTCCAAAAACCGAGACTGATCAGCTACGCGCTTACGAATCGCGGACTCTGGACCAACAAAGAGTTTCAACCGTTCACCACTTTTGAATCGTTCTTTGTGGAAGAACAGGAACCCAAGCTTATTCTCAAAGCGAAAGGACTTATAACTCCCCTTTCCACCATTCCGCTTGAAGATACCGACCCGCAAATCATTAGGGAATTCTTAGCAGAGTTCCTCCCTGAAGTAGAACAACACGAACCGATCTCGAAAAGGATAATGGAGTATTTGGGCTTTTGAGTTTGACAAAGATAAAGGCGGGTATACCATTGGCCCTGGCAGCTCTGTCTCCTACCGCCTCCGTAAGTTCCACAGTCCCACCGTGCAGGCACCCCTTCTCTCCCCTTCAAGCGCGTACCTTCTTTCGCGCTTGAAGGTTTTTTATACCTGTCTGTCGTGCGGCTCGACAGCTTACTCTACTCTGATATGATTCGATACAAGTGAAAAAATTTGTTCTTACATTTGTGGTCGTCAGTCGTTTTGATCCGATGCAGATCATCATCGCGGTTATCGCGAGAAAAGCAAAAGAAGCGAGACATTCAGCTTCAAAACACACAATCGAGAGCTGCCCCGACAAACACGTGTGGCTCGACCCCAAACGAACTTCGTGCAAAGGTTACAAGACGAGACGAACAGAACCTGGTATTGAATCTATTATTACGTGTTAAGCGCGTGGCTCGGGCGAGTGTGCATACTTGCCCTTTTTATTGCCAGAACTTTCAAAAAATACTACTATGCACCACACGCTCCCGTCGTTCAACGGATAGGATGACAGATTGCGGATCTGTCGATCGTGGTTCGATTCCACGCGGGAGCACCA
>CAZOIN010000104.1:0-6216 GCA_964579985.1 uncultured Candidatus Saccharibacteria bacterium | reverse complement strand
CCTAGTCTAGTATTTGCTCACAAGGTTGAGTAAGGATATGGCTCGAAGAAAAGGCTTTCAAACAAATCTTTCAAAATTGATCACTTTCTGCCATTAAGAAATGGCTTTGTTGAGAGCCTGCTCGGTTTTGTGAGCAAATACCTCTCCGTGTATCGGTAGGCATGGAGGGGTTGACTCCAAAGAAACGCCTACGCAGAAGCGTTTTGCTCAACGTTGTACATTCCCTTTTATACGCCGTACAATTGGACGACATGGCGCAAAAAACCGCACAGAAAGACCCGATCTCCACGGTCGCCCCTGAGGGGCATGATCTGTTCTTGGACCAAGCCCTCCGTCCTTCGAGTTGGGATGATTACATCGGGCAGGAAAATATTAAGGAAAACCTTCGCATCCTGCTCACCGCGGCAAAGGAGCGGAAACATTCCCCCGAACACCTGCTCTTTTATGGCCCTCCGGGCCTAGGTAAGACCACTCTTGCACACTTAATAGCCAAAGAGGTGAACGCGCAAATAAGAATGACCTCCGGCCCGGCGATAGAAAAGATCGGGGACCTTGCTTCAGTGCTCACGAACCTCGAAAGTGGAGATATCCTCTTCATCGATGAGATTCACCGACTGGGAAAACAAATCGAGGAAATTCTCTACCCCGCCATGGAATCGGGACGGCTCGATATCATCATCGGCAAAGGCCCTTCGGCGCGCACGGTACAACTTGAACTGCCGCCCTTTACGCTGATTGCCGCCACGACCCGCATTTCGATGCTCTCATCGCCCCTCCGGTCCAGATTTAGCGGAGGCACCTTCCGATTGGAATATTACACCGAAGCTGAAATAGAAAAGATTCTCCAGCGTTCCGCAAAAATCCTTGGTGTGGAGCCAAAGGAGGGTGCTCTTCGTGAAATCGCGATTCGCAGCCGTTTTACGCCGCGTACCGCCAACTATTTGCTGAAGCGCTCGCGCGACTTCGCACAGGTAAAGAAGAGTGTGTTTTCGAAGGAATCGGTGATGAATGCGCTGAAGCTCCTCGGAGTGGATGAACGCGGCCTGCACCCATCTGACCGTGCGTTACTTACGGTACTTATCGAAAAATTCGGTGGCGGGCCAGTCGGTCTTAACACCCTCGGTGCCGCTCTCTCTGAAGAGGTGGCGACCATCGAAGAAGTGCATGAACCCTATCTTATCCGGCTCGGCCTGCTTGAACGTACGCCCCGCGGCCGTAGGGTTACCACGAAAGCGTTCGAGCATCTCCAGGGCTTTAGACAGACCCTGATATAAGTGTTTTTGAAGTTCCTTTGCCTTCAAGATAGATTAGAATCAGCCTCCCATATTCCTTATACTGAAGCGAGAATGTTTTAAGCGAGCGATAGAGAAGTTCGGGATTGATGTCTTCATACTCATGTACCAATTTATTGCGAAGTCCGGTCGATGGCGCAAGCGCTTTTGCCTCCTGCTCCGAAAGCACCCCTGTTCTGCCGAGGGCGACGAATGAATCGAAGTTTTTCTCCGGTGGCGGGAGACCGAGGGAAAGCAAAATGTGCGTGTTGATATCCACCGCCGCGTCAACGATGAGCTGAAAATCCCGTTCGGCGATTCTCATATCGCGATAGCTTCCTACGAATTCTTTTTGGGTCAGCTTCAAAACCGGCTCCAGCTCGCCCAGATAACGGCCGATTTCTCGCACCTTCTTTTCCAAAAAGACTTGGTCAAGCATATGCTTTTTTAAGATACTGCCTGGTCGCTTCCCGAAATTTCCATGCATCCTGATATACTTTGACCGCAAATACGCGGAATCTCATGAAGTCCTGCCCGCTTCCGAACAGGAGTTTTCCGTCACGCGCGATGTGATACAGAAGCAACGGCGTGGTCTCTGGCCCCACAAAGACGGCATCCACCCTGTCCACGGACTCACCAATGAAATCGGCAATGGCCACAGTGACCTCGAACTGCGAGCTGAAATCCGTGTTTGCGCGTTTTTTTGCCTCGTCATTCAAAAACACCGCTACGTCAACATCGCCCGGTTTTTTGACCCCAGTTGCTGTTGAGCCGAAGACCACAGCCATAGAAACCCCGAATTTGAGGAGTTTCTCTTTAGGCTCTGCCTTTGAACTTTTCTGAGCTAGACTCATGTAAAGATAATACCATAAATACGGGATCTTGCATCGTGTTTTTATGAGTTACGCTCCGAAGAGGAGGCGACCATCGAAGAAGTGCATGAACCCTATCTTATCCGGCTCGGCCTGCTTGAACGTACGCCCCGCGGCCGTAGGGTTACCCCGAAAGCGTTCGAACATCTCCAAGGCTTCAGACAAACGCTTTTGTGACCATTGACTAATAGCATCTCGAAAAGTATAGTGTCCTCCCCTGTGCCGAACTGTGTAAGGGGGGTATAATTGTGACGATATGAAAATTGAACAGGCAAAAGAACAACTGAAAAAGTTTTTAGGCGGAAAGATACTTACTTTTTCGATTAAGTGGCATGAAAACAATGAGTGGGTTGCAGAGTGCAATGAAATACCCGCCATCATGACTGGCAGTATGGGAAATGATATTGCTCTTGTTGATAAAATGATCCGAGAGGCCATTTTGACGGCTGCGGGGATTAACGTTGACTATGCCGATGAAATACTTAAGTTCGTGGGATACAATCCGGTGGCGGCAAACACGAAACTATTCGGTCTAAAGCGTTCTAGCTTTATTTCTAGCAAAGACCGCCAAGCCGAGTATGTCCTCTCCTAGCTCATACCGAGAAGTTAAACTCGCCCACGGCGAGTTGGTTGACAGAATAAAAAATCTTACGCAGAAAGAATGGATGCGGGTGTGCGAGAAATTGGGACTGTACGTCCGTCCGGCTTCTGGTAAAGGCTCCCATTGTGCTGTGTACAAAGACAACGTGTGCCTCCCCGAAGATAGCAGCTGTTGTGTGGTAACACTACCCTACAACATCTACCCTAACTTTCAGAGAGATTTGGTAAAGAAAGTCATCTTTTACGGCCTTCAAAGCGGAAAGTATAGGGAAGAAGATTTCTGGGGCGCAGTCGGAGTAAAGTTTAAGAGCGACACCACAGGGCGTTAAACCCTGTGGGTCGCCAGCGGCTTACGAACATTCTGTGCCATTCGACCCTGCGCAGGAGCGCGGGGTGTCGGAGTTCGGCGATAATTGAGAGTTTAGTGTCATAAGAACTTTTATGAATTACCACGTGAAAGAATATGTGTTTCGTTATCCACACCATATCTAATTTGCGCTTGACCCACAAATTGAAACTGGTATTGTTTAATAACCTCGCCGATAGGTTCTCAATCGGCCGCCAGTGTTCGAAGCTAGTGTTAAGTGAACATTGAAAATCTAGAAGCTCATGCCGTCAGTGTTCCGGGGTCATTATGGCCTCGGAATTAAAAACGAGGTCGCTCCGCAAGGGGCCGCCTGGAACGCTGGCGGGATGAGCTTCAGCTCCAAAAAATGACCTTTAAACCCTCCCGGAAACGGAGTAAGGGGTTGTTAAGGCTTGAAAGAATAACATAGAAACTCCGCTTACTTTATTCTGTTTGCCGGTTTAATCAGCGTTAGCTAAATCGCAAGCGGCAAACAGGACAGCCCAGCGTGGCTGTAATCAGCACAGATTTCAAAGCACTGCGAATGTCAACCTTATTCGCTCACTGCCACCCTGACTTAGAAACAGGTTTGATGTGGTGCCAGCACCTAAATGGTAACTGGGCACCCCCATTCCCAATCAGTTCAGACGGGGGCAGACAGGTAAAGGAAAAGCGCTTCCCCTCAACCAAGAAGAAAAGCGCCAATCCTTTTAAGAAAAAAACCTAAGTGTGGTTTTTTCCTACCCTGATTAAAGGGTAGGATATGCCTCGGTAGTTCAATGGATAGAACACCGGTCTTGTACACCGGAAGTCCAGTCGAAGGACGCAATATAGGTTCAAGCCCTATCCGAGGCGTATCTTACCCTTCAATCTACTTTTTCAAAGACCACAAAAGTCCCACAGACGGGAATAACTCCACTTATTCAAGCGGAGCAACAGCCTACCACAAGTCAAAACCGTTGCATAGATTCGCTTCAATAACTAATAATGAGAAATCTTGTTGAGATGATTGTATCACGTACATGGTATATAACTGTGGATAAGTGACCTCCATAACATAAAACCTAGAATCGCCGCAAGGCGGTTTTTCCCTGCGCCTATATCTTCTGTTGTGAGGGGATTATCCCCGAGAACTTGTGCTTTACGATAAATAGGTGAGTTTTTCACTAAAAGTGTCAAGTTTAGACACGGCAACTACCCTTCCACAACCTTAATCTCCTCATCTGTCAATCCGTACAGTTTATACACCTCTGCGTCAATTTTGTGGTCGGTTTTTTCGATGTCGGACTTGATTCGCTCCCATTTTTCGGAATGTTCCGGCGCTTCGCGGAGTTCTTTTTGAAGTGAGAGCATTTTGTCTACCGAAGTAACGACTTGTTTCTGCTGGCTCTGACTTCCAACGTGAATAGGGATTCCCAACAACGGCCCTTTGTCGACTTGCAGGAGGTCGCCAAGTTGCTTTCCTTTATTTTTGAGCCAGAAAAAAGAAATTTTTGAGTTCAAAATACCAGCAAGATATTTCAGATTTATTCTGTCGCTTTTGATGAAGTTCAAGGCGCGTGAGCCATAATATGCGTCTTCGGTATAGAAGAAACTCGGAAAAGCTACTCTGACCCCGCACACGATTTTTGGTCCTACATCAAAAAACTCTTCGTTGCGCTCACGGTGCAAATAGAAGTAGAGTTTGTCGGGAGTGCCGTATTTCTCTTTTGCCTCTTTCAGAATGGCCTCGAAAGGCTTGAAGTGTTTCTCTATATTCGGGTAATCTCCAAGATTTTTATTACCAAAATTCTTTTCACACATGTAAAAAATATAATCCTTTGATTCACCTCCCTTGTACTTACCTGATGCTGTGTAAAATGGTTTTAAGAAACCTTGCTCTTTTTTGCTATAAAGGTCGAGGTTCTTTTCCAAAAAATACTTATCGGGTGCGGCAACTATCCCCTGCCCAACTTCTTTGTCAGTAAGCTCAAAGTTTCTCTTGCTTTCCAGCTTGTCGAAAATAGAGCCTGACTCTCCTGAAGAAAACGTGAGATTCCCGCCAATCAATTTTTCCGGCTCAATTTCAATCTTCTGCATTTTGCCAGCCATATCAACTATCAACTGCTCCTCGGTAACATTTTTATCGACAACTCGAAAATACTCGACTGTGTATCTTGCTCGCGGCTTCCGCTTTTCAAAAACATAAATCATTGTCTGGATTCCTGCCTGTTCAAAGACTTTGTAGTCACCAAAATCAATGAATGTCTTCAGCTCCCCCTCTTTGAGAATCTTATCTCGAAGAATGCTTGCTCCGGCGTTGCTTATCCAGTTATTCGGAGCGATAAAACTCATTACGCCCCCTTCTTTCAAGAGGTCGATTGAAACGCACGCGAACATAGTCCAAATGTCCATTTTTCCTTGATAGTAGGGACTATCATGGAGTCCATCAAATGCGCTTTTATTCACAAATTCTTTGATGTAGGGCGGGTTGCCGATAATTACGTCAAAACCACCCTGCTTGAATACGTCGGGAAACTCTTCCTCCCAATTAAAAGCATGTTTGTCTTGCCAACTTTTGCCGAACTGCTTTTTGAGCTCGTCGTCTGTCCCAGAAATAAGGGAATTGCCGTTTTTGATATTTTTGTCCAATGGTGGCAACAGTTCCCTTGTATTCAACGAGTGAATAAGGAGGTTGAGTCGTGCAATCTCAACGGCTTGCGAGTCGAGGTCTACGCCGTACAAATTTTCATTAAGGATCCTCCGCCTGACATAGGTATTATCTGAAGAAGCCTCGTACTGCTCCGCAATGGCTTCAAGCGCTTTGATGAGAAACGAACCGGAACCGCAGGCTGGGTCAAGGACTTTAATTCTACGGAGGTCGGAGACATTTTTGCATGCATCAAGGGCGGGTTTAAGGGCGTGGCGCACAATATAGTCGACAACGAACGGCGGAGTATAGTAGATCCCTTGCTCCTTACGCTTTCTCGCATCTTTACTGACTGTATATAGTGGACTGGGAAATTCGGACAGGTATAGTAGAGGAGGTCGTCTCATAAAAAGCTAAGCTATCTATCCCATGAAAAAATCATTTACCGCGGATCAAAAGACCGCCGTCGTCCTCGATGCATTCTCAGAAAGTCGAACC
>CAZOIN010000103.1:0-6956 GCA_964579985.1 uncultured Candidatus Saccharibacteria bacterium | reverse complement strand
GTGATTGCGGCGGCTTTATAGTGTAGATATAGAACCGAGTGTGCCTCTTCCCAGAGAAGGTTCAAAAAGAATGCACTGATGAAAATGATGAGGCACTTTTTTGCCATCATGCAATGGTAGCACAGACGCTTTAGCAATAGTGTACACGTGTATACTATTGCTAACGTGAGGTTCCCGTAGAAATCGAAGGTACGAATTAGGAGAGCTTGGTAGGAAGTTTTCGATAAATACAGCGAATGCAGACAACTTGTTCCTTGCGAGTTTTAATGTACTTAGCGCCGCACAGGCACAGCAAAATCTCCGTGCGGGTTTTCTTCTCCACCCATTTTCCCACGGTGTTCTGGAACGTCTTCCGAGACGGTACCATTATGCTGTTGTGTCGGTGTTTGGTTTTCATGTGTATGATGCGAATCAACGAATTATCTCGAATTAACGAATATATGCGAATCGGAAAAAATGCGCTTTTCTTATTCGTAGCTATTCGAAGATTGGTTCAAAATTCGGATATTCGCATTATCGTTACTCTATGAATGTCAGTGCTTTCCCTTTTTTGCTTCCGCGTCCCGTTCGCCCGATGCGATGCACATAATCGTCATAGGTCGCCGGAAGGTCGTAGTTAATAACATGCGACACATCCACGATATCAAGACCCCTCGCGGCAACATCGGTCGCGACCAGCACCTGGATATGATTATCTTTGAAAAGCGTGAGCGCTTGGCGCCGCTTGGAGAGATTTTTGTTCCCATGAATTGATTCGGCCTTAAAGCCTCGCTCGGCAAGTATCTTGGAGAGCTTTTCCACCCCATGCTTGGTTCTTCCGAAGACAAGTACCTTCTTGAATTCAGTTCCCGACAGAAGATCATGGAGTACGTCGATCTTATTCCTTCCACGGGTTTTGATGATGTCCTGATCTACGCTTTTGGGGGTATCCCCCGTCTTCACCGAAATGCTGACCGGCTCTTTGAGAAATACTTTGATAAGCGCTTCAATCTCGCGGGACATAGTCGCCGAAAAGAAGAGCGTGTGCCGATCCTTCGGCATGAGCGACATCATGAACTTCATGTCATTGATGAATCCCATATCGAGCATGCGATCCGCTTCATCAAGCACCACCGTCTTAAACTCGGAAAGATGCAGATATTTCTGTTCGATAAGATCCTTGAGGCGTCCCGGCGTGCCGATAACAAAGTTGTTCTGATAACGGAGCGCCCTTATCTGTGCCCCCATGCTGGCACCGCCGACGCATACCGCGGAAAAAATCTTGAGGCCCCGCGCGAAGGCTTTGAGCTCTTCGTCAATCTGAATCGCGAGTTCGCGAGTCGGTACGACAATGAGAATATTCTCCTTCCGATTCAAGAGAACTTTATTGATGAGTGGGATAAGAAACGCTGCCGTCTTTCCGGTCCCGGTGTTGGCGATGCCGACGACATCGCTCCCGCGAAGCACATGCGGAATTGCCCGATCCTGAATGGGGGTCGGCGTCTTGTAGCCCTTGGCGATGATATTTTGCTTGAGCCGATCTTCGATTTTGAAATCAACGAACTCATGTTCCGGCACGAAATGTACCGCCTGTTCGGTGATGACGGCTTTATTGACGAATTTTGAGACATCATTAAACTCGCCGAAGGCTTTGCCCCTCGTATTGCGCTGAAATGTCCTTTGCGAACCGCCTCTGCTTCTTGAAGAAGAGCTGGCAAACCTATTTCCCCCGAATGAGGGTTTTCCAAACTGTCGGCCTCCCGCATGCGTGGCATGAGCAGGCCGGCCTGTATGACGTGGATACATGACTTTTAAGTAACCTTCCGGCCTTTACAATAAAAAGCTGGCCAGTTCTCGAAGGTTCAAAAAGACATACGCCTTACGTTTGTAGGAGAAATATCTCTAAAACGAAACCCCAAAGATTCAGTTATGAAAGCAGTATATACTAAAATGGTAAATCTGTCAATGTATGCTAATATACAGCTATGCATCAAGCTTTGTGCCATGACCGAGATCAAAAACTGAAGAGCCACACTGCGATCTTTGACGTTGCGGTGATCGGCGGCGGGCCAGCCGGCATGATGGCGGCCGGACGCGCAGCCGAACTCGGAGCGAAAGTGATCCTGATTGAGAAAAATGAAAAGCTGGGGAAAAAGCTTCTCATTACGGGCGGCGGGCGATGCAACGTAACCAACGCGGAATTCGATGTCCGCACCTTTCTTGCAAAGTTCAAAGGGAATGACAAATTTCTGTTTTCCGCGTTCTCAAAATGGGGCGTGAAAGAAACGCTTGATTTTTTCCATCTGAAAAATATGGAGACAAAAATCGAGGCTGAAAAGCGCGCTTTTCCAAAAAGCGAAAAGGCGGAGTCGGTATGGAAGACCCTGGTCGATTATCTCAAAAGAGGGCGTGTAACCGTGCTCTCAAACTCCCCCGTCAAGGAACTGGTGTCGGAAAAAAATTCAATAGCGCGCGTCCGTTTGGTGAATGGCAAAGAGATCCGGGCCAGGCACTATATCGTTGCTACCGGCGGAAAGTCACGACCTGAAACCGGCTCAACGGGAGATGGCTTTACATGGCTGAAAAAATTGGGACATACGGTGATCGAACCCGACCCTGCCCTCGTACCGATTAGGGTCGAAGACGCATGGGTAAAACGCCTTCAGGGAGTGAGCCTTCAAAACATCAAACTTACCGTACTCCAGAACGGAGAGAAGCAGGAAGTAAAAACGGGCAAGATTCTCTTTACGCACTTTGGCGTCAGCGGGCCGACGATCATTAACCTCAGCAAGGATATCGGTGAACTTCTGAAGTACGGAGAGGTAATCCTTTCGCTCGACCTCCTTCCGAAGCTCGATTACGGAATGCTCAATACCAAACTTCAGGAAGTATTCAAAGCGGAACACACGAAAAAATTCAAAAACAGTCTCCGGACGCTTGTTTCCTCGGCGCTTTCTCCTGTTCTCGTGGAACTTTCCGGTATTAATCCTAACACCACATGTAATGCCATCAGCCGTGAAGAACGTCTTGCCCTAGTAAAGCTTTTGAAAGACATCCCGATGCGCGTAAAGGGTCTTCTCGGCGCGGAAAAGGCAATCGTCACGAGCGGCGGTGTTTCGCTGGACGAGGTTGATTTTAGGACTATGCGCTCTCGTCAGTATCAAAATCTCTATCTTGTGGGAGACATCCTGAATATTGACCGACCGTCGGGCGGTTACAGCCTTCAGCTCTGCTGGACGAGCGGGTTTGTCGCGGGAAGCGAAGCGGGAAAAATCGAAGCTACTCTTTGATGATTTTGCTTGCCTTTTTGGTTGCACCACCTATATTCTTTTTAATATCTTTCCAGGAGGACTGAAGCGCGTCTATGAAGCTTGCGACTTCTTTTTCTTCGAGTTTGCGAAGCTTTTTGTACTTTTCCGAAACGGTCGAGACAATCTCTTTGAAATTCTTTTCGGTCAGTGCGTCTTTAAGCTTTTTCACTTTTTCCATAACCTCGTCCTCTGCTTTTTCCATCCACTCTTTTGCCTTCGCTCGATTCTTATGCGCGTTCTTGCTGTAGTAGAGGTAATACGCTCCCGCGGCCGCCGCGGCAAGTCCCGCCACCATTCCTAATGTTGATTTTGTTTTCATAAATTGCGTCTTAGGCTGTTAATATATCTTGCTTGAGCGTTCGCTATTCAGTTTTTGCTTTCCCTTTCTTTGAGGAGAACCATCGAGGATGCTTTCGCAAAAAGGCGAACAAGCTCCCCCACGCGAATCCTTGGCCTCTAAGATTGCTTCGAAGCGTTGCGACATCCTCGACCAGAGCTTTAGTGCCCTCTTCCACTCGGTCCGTTACATCGCGAACATTGCGTAGGATACGCAGAAGATAAAAAAGCGCGCAGAGTACGCCAATCGTCACGATAACGACAGCAATCGAGGTGATAAAGAAAAAGATGTCGGCCTTCATAAATGCTTCCATACCGAGTAGTATATACTTTTTTTGCCATTTCAACTATCCTAGCGGTCTATGACAAAGAGAACTGTCCAGCCTATTCTCGGTACGATACTGCAGAAAATCGCCCCTCGCATTGGGGCGAGGGTAATTATTGAACCTCGCTGGAAGATCGTAGGGCAAATAACCTTTAAAAACGGACGCCGACGTTATTTTCGTTACTCGAGTCTCGACCTCAATCCCCTTGGCGCTTCCGAAATTGCCAAAGACAAGGACTATGCGAATTTTTTCATGAAGCGCATGGGATACCCTACCGTACACGGGGAGGCTTTCTTTTCGGACGAATGGGCGAAAGCTATCGGCTCAAAAAAAACCATTGATGTGGCATTTCGATTTGCGAAGAAAATCGGATTTCCGGTGATCGTGAAGCCGAATAGCGGAAGCCAAGGAAGCAATGTCTCGTTCGTCCATTCCAAGAAAGAATTCTACCGCGCGCTTCGAACCGTTTTTCGACGCGACAGGGTGGCGCTTGTGCAGAAAAGAATTATCGGCAAGGATTTCAGGATCGTGGTGCTTGAAAAGCAAGTCATCTCGGCCTATGAACGCATACCCTTAAGCGTTATCGGCGACGGACGCTCGACGATTCTTTCCTTGCTTAAAAAGAAGCAGAGAACATTCGTGGCCTCCAGTCGGGATACGCAACTGAAACTGAGTGACTCGCGCATTCGCGCGAAGTTGAAGTACCAAGGACTTTCGCTGCGTTCGGTGCCCAAAAAAAGACAGCAGATTTTTCTGCTGGATAACGCCAATCTTTCCACCGGCGGAGATGCGGTGGAAGTGAAGCGGATGCATCCTGAATTCAAAAAACTCGCGATTAAGCTTACCAAAGATATGGGACTTCGTCTCTGCGGCGTTGATCTTATGGCGGACGGGATGCTTGAGGAAAAGCCGAAGCGGTTTTGGATTCTTGAAGTCAACGCCGCTCCAGGACTTGACCACTACGCCCGAAGCGGAAAGGCGCAGGAAAAAATAGTGGAGGCCATGTACCTAAAGGTCTTGAAAAGTCTTGAACGGTAAAAACCCCCGTGAATGGTCGAGCGAGTATCCAGAGGCTACATCCATTCAATTTTAGAACATATTGTGATACGCTTACAGCAGATTGTAAAAACAGCGGACACATCTCAAATGTCTGAAACGAAAGAATTACTATGCGACGATCATACACAATGCGGGTACGAATCGGTTTTGCTTACAGGAGCGTGTTACAGGGAAGAACTTTGCGCGATGGGACCATTCTTTATCGGAACGAAATGTTTGTTTTGGAACGGATCGTTTCCGGAGAGAATCGGCGACACGCTGTGACGATAGCTCTGAACTGGTTCTGGGTGCATTTTGGTCAGGATCTCGGTCAGGCGCAAACATTACTGACAATTGATGATCCCTATTACGAAATTATCTACGGTACTTTCTTCCATTGCCGTGCTAGGGAATACTGCTATCTCGACGACGAAACCATCTCACACCTGCTTGAAGAAGCGCGCGGTGAGCTTGTGCGTGAGACAAGGTTGCGTAATTCGCACCATCCCTATGGTTCGGTTCGGCGGGTCAAACGGCGAAGAAAGCTTCCGTTTCGTGTCGCTCCTTGTGTGTATGCCGACGCAAATAATACTTTTTTCTATCGGTACACGTACGTGCCCCAGCATTCGAGAAACGGGAAATTTATCCGGCATCGAAAAGTGCGATTCTTGCGGCTTGCGGCGCATGATCTTTTATCGGCGATTAAGGAAGTGAAAAATCGTAATCTTCCCGCTCTTCATAAAAGTCGCCGCGTCTTGCCATATGTTCGTTCGCTCTCGCGGCTTCAGAGCCTTTGGCCTGGTTGCACACTGCAGCCACGCATGGCATAACGTCCTCACACTCTTCCCTACCTACAACTAGAGGCAATCGAGCGAAAGGCGAAGCCCCTGCTTCGCCTTTTTTCTTGCATGCGTGGTCAGTTGTTCGAGATTTACTTTTCGAGGTCTAGTATCTCATCAATGCGGATCTTTGCAACAAATTCGGGTACATGCGAAACGAGGATCATCGCGCCTTCGTATTTATTGAGGGCTTCGGCGATGATCGGCAAATGACGGAAATTGATATGATTGGTCGGCTCATCCAAAATGAGAAGTCCTGGCTTTTCCAGCACCAGTCGCGCAAAGGCCACCAATCCCTTCTGCCCTTCCGACAAACTTTTGATACGATTGTACATGAGGTCTCCGGTGATGAGGAACCCGGCAGCCACGGAACGCAGGTGCTCCTCGGTCTGCCTGTCCATTACGGCAGAAAGTGAATCATGTACGGTGTCTTCGAAATTCAGTGTTGAAAAATCTTGCCGGTAATACCCAATCTTTACGCCACTAAGGACCTTGGCTCCAGTGGCTTTCCCATGGGCGATCGCCTCGAGCAGTGTAGACTTGCCGATGCCATTTGGCCCCGTGAGAAGCAGGTGATTGTTTTTTCTAAGCGAAATGTTGGTTTTTCGGAGGGCAGGCCTCGCCGGACCGTGATTTTTGACATGATGCAATACGGTATACGAGCTAAGATGCAGCACTTCCCCGATAAGTTCCTGTTGTGAGGAGATCGTAAACGGCCGAATCGTTTTATCTTCCTTGCGGATATCCACCTTTTCTTCTTCAAGCGCTTCGGCTTTTTCGCGCATGCGTTTCGCGACGACGCGCATCTGGCCTCCCTTATTCGCAAATACGTTGGCCTGGTCCTTTTTTTCTTGAATTAATTTCGCGAGTTGGGCATTTTTGCGGTTTTCTTTTTCGAGTCTTGTGGAAATTTCTCGTACCACGTCAAAATAGTCTCCGGCGTACTGTTCCACCTTGTGCGTGAAGATGTCGAGGTATAAAACGCCGTGCGTGAATGAATTTAGAAAATCGGCATCGTGCGAAATGACGATGCAGGTTTTCGTGTAGTCTTTTAGAAATTTGGTGAGATGCAGAATACCCGCTTTATCAAGGTTGTTCGTCGGCTCGTCGAGGAGAAGCAGATCCGG